>JAAYQH010000355.1 GCA_012519365.1 Planctomycetota bacterium
CCGCGTCCTCAGATGGTGCGCTCCCAATGGCTCAATCTCAACGGCCTGTGGCAATTTCAGCCCGGAACGGCTGACGAGCAGGCCCCCTTCGGCCAGACGCTGACCGATGAAATCCTCGTGCCGTTTCCCGTCGAGTCGGCTCTTTCCGGCGTGATGAGCCATTATGAGCGATTGTGGTATCGACGGGTCTTTGAGGTGCCTTCCGACTGGAACGGCCAGCGCATCCTGCTGCATTTCGGCGCGGTGGATTGGGAGGCCCAGGTGTACGTCAATGGCACAAGCCTTGGGATTCATCGCGGCGGCTACGATGCATTTTCGTATGATATTACCGACGTCCTGCTGCCCGACGGCCCGCAGGAGCTGATTGTGCGGGTCTATGACCCCACCAATAGCCGGGCTATCGCCTGCGGCAAACAAGACCTCAATCCGAGCGGCATCTGGTACACGCCTGCAACCGGCATCTGGCAGACGGTTTGGCTGGAGCCGGTGCCGCAGGAGGCCATTACATCGCTGACGCTGACGCCCGACGTGGACAACAATCGTCTGGCCGTAACGGTCGATGTGTCCGATTCGGCAGAGCATCTGATGGTTCAGGCCACCGCCTATTACAACGGCCAAGAGGCCGGCTCCGTCAGCGGCCCGGCTGGCCGGCCGATGTATCTGATGCTGCGAAACCCGCGCCTCTGGTCGCCGGACGATCCGTTTTTGTACGACCTGACTGTCACCTTGCAACGCGATGGCGCGATGGTCGATCAGGTGGACAGCTACTTTGGAATGCGCAAAATTGAAGTCAAGCCCGTCGACGGCGTCAATCGCATTTTCCTGAACGATGAATTTATCTTTCAAATCGGCCCGCTCGATCAGGGCTATTGGCCGGACGGCATCTATACGGCGCCCACCGATGAGGCGTTGAAGTGGGATTTAGAAATGACCAAGGCGTTCGGTTTCAATATGACGCGAAAGCACGTCAAGGTCGAGCCGGCACGATGGTATTACTGGGCCGATAAACTGGGGCTGCTGGTCTGGCAGGATATGCCCAGCCGACGCAGCTCAGGCTCATGGGACGAACGCGTGCAGTTTGAGCACGAACCGCGTCAGATGATAACTCAGCACCGCAACCATCCGTCGATTATTCTTTGGGTGGTGTTCAACGAAGGGTGGGGACAATACGATACCGTACGTGTTACTCAGATGGCCATGGCCCAGGATCCGTCGCGGCTGGTGACCTGCGCCAGCGGTTGGCATGACGCCGAAGTCGGCCATATCCTCGATTACCACAGTTACCCGCAGCCGGCCGCACCGGTTCCGACTGCCGGTCGGGCCTCGGTCAACGGCGAGTATGGCGGTATCGGGATGCGGGTCGAAGGGCATATGTGGGACCCGGCCTCGTGGGGCTATACGATGGTCGATAACGGCGATTCGCTGGCGGCTCTGTACGACGCCTATATCCAAATGCTGCAGTCCTACAAACAGGCCCCCGGCCTCAGCGCTGCCGTGTATACGCAGATCACTGACGTCGAGGTCGAGATCAACGGCCTGATCACCTACGACCGGCAAGTCATCAAGCCCGATGTTCAGCGTATCGCACACTCCAACCGGATGCGTTCGCGGACCTGGCAGACCCTTCTTGCCACTTCTGAACAAACCCCGCAGACGTGGCGCTATACGACTGAACAGCCTGTAAACAGCTGGTATGAGATCGGCTTTGATGACAGCGGTTGGCTCAGCGGCCCCGGCGGTTTCGGCACCGAAGGCACACCCGGCGCCATCGTCAGGACTGTCTGGAACACCGCGGACATCTGGCTTCGCAAATCCTTCAACCCCGGCCCGATTGACCCGCAAGACCTGGACAAATTGATCTTTCGACTTCACCACGACGAGGATGCCGAGATTTATATCAACGGCGTATTGGCCGCGTCGGTGTCAGGCTATACCACCGCCTACGTGCATCTGCCCGTCCGTGATGCCGCCCGTGCTGCGCTGATTGCCGATCAGGAAAATCTCATCGCGGTGCATTGCCATCAGACCATCGGGGGGCAATATATCGATGTCGGATTGGCGTTGGAATTTATCGAAGGGCAGGACGATCCCTGCGGCCCGTGGGGATACGCCCAGGCTGACATCAATCGCGATTGCCGCGTGGATATGCTGGATTTGGCGACCATGGCTGAGCACTGGCTGGGCTGTTCGCTGCCGTTGAATCCGGACTGCAGCCGATTAAACGGTCCCCTCGAGTATGATGTTGAGCTGCGCTGGGATGAGGACAGCGAACGAGTGGTGTTTCGTCCGTTAAGCGGCGGGGCGTGGTATCCTCGGCTGTTAATCCTCGACGACGGCACGTGGTTGTGTGCATACGATACCAACGCCGGTTCGCCAACGACCTATATTCGAGTATCGAGAAGTACCGATGCGGGGGATTCCTGGTCGTATCTGTCTACCGCTTCGTTCGGAACCGGCAACGCTGCCAATGCGGAGCTGATCCAGCTGCCCGATGGGGACATCTTGTGTGCGTATCGGCTCC
>JAAYQH010000356.1 GCA_012519365.1 Planctomycetota bacterium
AGAATAAAAAATGTTACATCCCCTCTCAAAACGTTGGCCGTCACCCGAAACATCAAAAAGACGCCCTCGTTCGAGGCTTTTCAATCGCTGCTTTTGATTTTTATCGTATCCTTTATTATCGTATTATTTATATAGGCCTGTATCGCCAAAAAGTGGACTCAAAAAAAGAAAAAGTAGACTCTGTATTTAGGGTGGTGCGTTTATGGTTCCTAAAAACTTGACGACCCCCATTCAGAATATACACTGGTAAAGACTTATTATAACATAACTTGCCGCCTGTAGGCAAGCGTAAAACGGGTCTTTCGCCGAGTCCCTTGGGGGGTCTCTCGCGAGCGGGGTGGCTTGGGCGGACAGCGCGGGGCAGGGACGCCGTTGGTTTTGTGCTATTTAATACCTGATTTGTCTTTAGTTGGATATTGTTTTGGCTTCTTTACTTTTGCGTACGTTTGTATATAATCGACGGCATTAATGGTGGACGAAAAGTCAATTTGGATTTGGATGGAACCCAATGACTAATTCTGGCATATTGCGTCTTTTATATGACTATTTTCCAATGGCAGTCAATACGGGCCAAAGCCTGGTCTTTGTCAGCGAAGACTGGAAAGTAGAGTTATGGGAACATCGCAACACAACATTTGCCATCAGCAAGCAGACCAAGCCGACGATTCGGGTGAAAATCTTCAAAAAAACGCTGAAGGGGGATTTTGTGGCGGGTCATTATCAGGATTTTCAGCTGGATTCGCTCAACGAACTGGCCCTTCAAATTGAACGCTATATTCAGTTTGCAGTGGGTCAAAATATTCGTGAAAATGTCTAAGAGAGCCGACAAGACCGCCGATACAAGCGAGGTATCGCCTGTGCCTTTTGCCCGTTTTACGGTGAAGGTCGTCCCGGGCAGCAGTCGGACGCAGTGTTGCGGGGTACATGACGGGATGATGCGGATTCGTCTGGCGGCTCCGCCGGAAAAAGGCAAGGCCAACAAGGCGCTGATAGCCTATCTGGCCGGTCTGTTGTCTGTCAAAAAGAACGCGGTCAGGATTCTATCGGGCCAGGCCGCGCCGATTAAACAGATTGTAGTTGAGGGTTTGGATGACGCAACAGTTACAGCGTGTTTGGACCGTGCGACGTCCTGAGCGAATTCGCCGCCCGTGCGGACGGGTGTTTGTTGTACTGGCGTTTCTGCTTGTGGGGATGGCGGCTGTGGAGGGGACGCTGGCCAACCAAAACAAACGCGGCCTGCGGGTCGTGAGCATTGAGGGGGTGCTGCGGCTTCAGGAGGAGGATATTGACCTGGGCACGGCGGCTTTAATTTTGTCACGGGACTGGGGGACGCCGCAAACGCTGCACTCCTACCGCCGCAAGATTGACGACATCGCCGAGACCCTTCAAGCCAAAATCAAAGAAAAACATCTGCCGACTACTCATCGGGCATTGCCGATTATCAACGCGTATTTGTTCGAGGAACTGGGGTTTCAAACTGTTCAGACCGCCGATGATCCGGAGGATTTGTTTTTGCACACCGTGCTGGATCGGCGGCGGGGGTATTGTTTGAGTTTGTCCATTTTATATTTGTCTATCGCCGAGCGGCTGGGGCTGCCGATGTACGGGGTGGTGGTGCCGGGGCATTTTTTTGTGCGGTACGACGACGGGGAATACCGCTGCAATATCGAAACCACCTCGCAGGGGGCCGTTCTTGAGGATGCGTATTATCTGGACAAATTCAAACCGCCCACTCGCCCTGGCACGGTGTATATGAAGAATCTGACGCGACGGCAGACGCTGGGCTGCTTTTTCAACAATCTGGGCAACAGTTACAGCTCCATCCAGCGGCAGGATGCGGCGTTTTCGGCGCTTCAGCGGGCGGTTCAGCTTGTGCCACAGTTGGGCGAGGCGCACACCAACCTCGGCAATATCTTTTTGTATCGCCAAGCGCATCGACAGGCCATCGCCTGCTATGAACAGGCGCTGGCTTTGCTGGGTCAGGATGTGATTACGTTCAATAATATGGGCACGGCTTGGCTTCAACTGCACGACTATCAAAGGGCCGAGTCGTGTCTGATGGCTGCTCTGAGCATCGAGCCGGATTATACCGAAGCCTATCGCAATCTGGCGCTGGTGTATTTGTCGCAGAAGAAGACAGACCAGGCCGTTGAGCAGCTCAGCACCGCCCTTGCCCTCAAGCCGAATGAGGCGCAAAGTTATCTTTTGCTGGGACAAGTGTATCTGCAGGCCGGGGCGCTGTCGGCGGCACAGGATCAGTTTGAAGCAGCGCTGGTGCTGGCGCCGGATTTAATCGAGGCCCGGCTCGGCTTAGGCTCGATTTCCCTTGCCCTTCAGCAAGCCGAACAGGCGCGAATGACGTTTCAAACGGCGTTGGCCTGGTCGCCGAATTCGGCTCAGGCCTATTTCGGGCTAGCTCAGGCTTATCACCTGCTTGGGGCGTTTGATTCGGAAATTTGGGCTTATGAACAGGCACTGCGGCTCGATCCCTTTATGACCGGTGCGATGCAGAATCTGGGCAACGCGTGGATGGCGCAGGAACACTATGCCGCGGCGGCTGAGCTCTATCAGCAGGCCCTGGCCATTGACCCGACAAATGCTTCGCTGTATTACAATCTCGGCGTGGCCATGGCGCGGCAAACCCGGCACGAGGAGGCGATCGCAGCATTTCTGGCGGCCATTGAGCGCGAACCGAGCAATGGGGCGGCCTACAATGGGCTGGCTATTTCTTATTACCATCTGAACAATTATGAGCTGGCGTATCAGTACGCACACAAAGCCCAGGCCCTTGGCGTCGAGGTGCAGCAAGTGCTGCTGCAAAAACAACGGTAAACGGATTTTCAGGAGAAAGCTATGAAACGTGCAAAAAAATGGATCGGTGCTCTTGCGGCGGCTGTCGTTGTGTTGGTGGTGCTGGTCGTGGTGCTGGTCGGTCTGTTCGGCAATCACGCTGTCAAAGCCGGCATCGAAAAGGCCGGCCGCTATGCGTTGAAAGTGGGTGTGCATCTGGACAGCGCGGCCTTGTCGCTGTTCGGCGGGACATTGACGCTGGACAGCCTTGTGATCGATAATCCCGAAGGCTATCAACATCCGACCCTGCTGACGCTCGAACAGGGCTTTGTGGCGGTCGATACGGGCAGCCTGCTCAGCGACACGGTGGAAATTGAAAAAATCCAACTGGACAACATCACCCTGACCCTTGAACAAAAAGGTCTGACCAGCAACCTTCAGGAAGTGCTGAACAACTTGCCTGTCTCTGATGCGCCGTCGGAGCCGGACCAGAAACCGGGTAAAAATCTCAAAATCAAAGAACTGCACATCAATGGCGTGCGGGTTAACGCCAAATTGCTGCCCCTGCCCGGTCGGGCCGATACGGTCAGCCTTCGGCTTTCTCCCATTACGCTGAGGGACATCGGTACCGATGAGCCGATCGACACGGTCCAATTGACCGGGGTGGTGCTGGCGGCAATTGCGGGGGGTATCGTGGAGCAAGGCAAGGATATGCTTCCGACCGATATGCTTAACACGCTTGGACAAAGCGCAGCGCGGATCGGTCAGGAGTTACTTCAGGAAGGTCTGAACATCGGCACGAAACTTTTAGAAGGGACCGGCACCCTTGGCAAGGACATCCTCGACAGCGCCGGCGATATCGGCAAAGACGCCGGGGAAGCGATTCGCGGGATATTCCAACGGAAAGAGGACTAATCGCACACAACGACAAGGATGATGATGGGAAAAATCAAGCGTTTTATGACGGCGGTGGTGCTGGCGAGTCTGCCGCTTGCGGCGGCTCAAGAGGGCGTCGATTTGTCGCCCTATTACGGTTTTAGAGAGCTGGAAATCCTCAAGTCGGATTTTGGCATCCACAGCTTGGTCGTGTGTGATTTGACGGGCAATGGGCTGAATGATATTGCGGCGGTGAATAATCAGCGCAGCCGGATTGAGCTGTATATCCAAAAAGAAAACACCGAGCCATCGCCGCAGGTCAGCACTGAGCAGATCAATGAACTGGTCGGATTCGGACGGTTCGAGCGGCAGGAACTGCTGCTGACGATTCAGCCGGATAATTTGGTCTGCGGGGATTTGAACGGCAGCGGACGACCCGATCTTGCTGTCTATGCCGAAGCGTCGGGGCTGAATGTCTTTTACCAGGAGCCGCCCGATCCAAAGGGCAAGCTGCTTTGGCAAAGCCCGCGGCGGATTGTGATTCGAGATGGCCTGCGGACGCGCGGAGCGCTGGCGTGCGGCGATATCAACGGCGACGGCAAGGCGGATGTGGTGCTGGCCGGCTCAACGTCGGTTTTTGTCCTTGTTCAGGAAGACGACGGCACGCTGTCCGATCCGCTGGAGTACCCGTCCCTTTCACAACTCTTCGAGGTGCGTCTGTGCGATTTTAACGGCGACGGACACAATGACCTTGTGATGGTTACCCACGATCGTCTGAGCCCGCTGCACGTTCGGTTTGGACAGGCCGACGGCACCCTGGGGCCGGTAATTCCTTTCAGGACCGAGGCGTTTACGGATTTTGAACTGCTCAGCGAGCCGCGAATGTTTCTTTCGGTTGAGCGGGTCAGCGGACGGCTTTCGGCCGCTCAGCTGAAGACCGCGGCCTCCGAGGACGATGAGGAAGATGCGTATGCGACACTGGTGTATCCGCTGGCCGACAGCGGGCAAAATACGGAACGCGATATGGTCACGGCCGACGTCAACGGCGACGGGCGGAAGGATATTGTAATCAGCCAGCCGGGCGATGCCAAAATCACGCTGTTTCTTAACAGCCCAACGGGCCTGTGCCGGCCGGAGGATTTTCCGGCGCTGTCTCGGGTGGTTTCGCTGGCGGCTGCGGATGTGGATGGCGACGGATGCGATGAGGTTGTGATGCTCAGCGTTCAGGAACGCACCCTCGGCCTGAGCCGCTTTGAGAATGGGCGACTGTCGTTTCCGGCGCCGATTCGTGTCCCGCTGGAACCGGTTGCCATGACGCTGGGGGATATGGACGGCAAGAGCGGTGTTGAGTGCGTGTATGTGGGGCGAAGCACGGACGACGTTCGCTATCTGGGCCTCTGCAAGAGCAACGCCAACGGCGTGTTCAGCCCCCTCGGTGAGCCGTTCAAACTGGAGGATTTAAAGGCCAACCCGCAGGCAATGACCGCGGCTGATATCGATCAGGACGGTCTGATGGATGTGCTGATTTTTCGGAGCTACGAAGAGCCGCTGGTGATTCGCCAAATCGGAGCGCAGGCGTTTGAAGTGGTGCCGCGTCAGCAAAGCCAGTCCGGCCTAATCAAAGCCGCTGCGCGACACACCCTGACCACCGCCGATATCAATCACGACGGGCAGGCGGAATTGCTGCTGAGTCAGCAAAACTTTGCCCGGGCACTACGGTTCGGAGAGGATGGCGTCTGGCGCATTCTGGACCAATACAACGCCGCGGGACGGAATGATGAAGTCGTTGCGGCGGTGCAGCACGATATCGACGATGACGGCACCCCTGAAATGATTCTGCTGGACAGAAAGAATCAGCAGCTGCAGATTCTCAAGCCCGGCGAGGGCGGCGCTTATCGTCCGCATACGACCGTGCCGGTCGGGTCGTGGAATGTATCAGGCCAGCTCAAACTGCTGTGTGAAGATCTCCTTGCGGTCGGAAGGCATCTGGTGTTGTTCGACGGCGAAAAATTTGCATTTGTGCTTCCCAGGAGGCACCTTTCCAGCGACATTGCCTTCGATTTGGAAAACGTGCTGTCGTGGGAAACACGCGTGCGAGACGGGCGCTATGCCCACCTTGCCGTCGGTGATGTCAACTCGGACGGCCGCGACGATATAGTACTGGTCGAATCCCGCAAAAATTATCTGGACATTCTCACCTATGAACCGAGCGAAGCGATCATTCGGATTGTCCAGGGGACGCGATTTCAGGTGTTTGAGCAGAAAAGTTTCGGCCGGGAATCACCGATGGGAACGGCCGAGCCTCGCGAATTGGTTATCGCCGATGTCACGGCCGACGGCGCCGCTGATATCGTCGCGATCGTCCACGACCGTATTGTGATATATCCCCAGGATCTATGATACTCTGCCCAGAACCGCGAAAAGGATTGATCCTGCATTCCGGCGCCATTGGCGATTGTGTGCTGACGCTACCGCTGGCGGCGTTTATCAAACAGACCTTCGGCCTGGATCAGATGCACTATATGGGACGGCTGGAGGCGGTAGGGTTTTATCCTCGCCGCAGCTGTATTGATCATGTTCGTCCGATTGAATCGGTCCCGCTGCATCGGCTGTTTACGCCGACCGATGCGTTTGCGCTTGACGATCCCGACCGCCTGATCAAGACGTTTGAGGGGTATGAGCAGATTGTCAGTTTTCTGGGCGCCGGCCATCCCCATTTTGAGCAAAATCTGCTGCTGACCGTCCATTGCAGCCACTCGGCGGAGGTAACGATGCTGCCTGCGGCTGCCCCAGAGGATTGCCGCGAACCGATCAGCCTGTTTTATATTCGCTGCTTTGCCGAGCAATTAAGGCTTGAGATGCCTGCGATCAATCTGGCGGTGCCGTGGCTCGTGCCGGATCCGCAGGATTACCTCGTCGGCCAGGCGCTGCTCGAAGAGGCTCGCCTGGTGCCCGACAGCGCCATCGCGATCATTCATCCCGGCAGCGGGGGTGTCCACAAATGCTGGCATCCGGAAAACTTTCTGGCCCTTGCTTATGCGCTGGCCGAATATGGACGAACGCCGGTTTTTCTGCTCGGTCCGGCAGAGCAGGAGCGGATGGGGCCGGAGATGATTGAAAAATTTCACCCTGCTGCGACGGTCCTGTCGGCGTTGACGCTGACGGAGGTCGTTCAGGTTCTGACCCAGGCGGATGTGTACATCGGCAACGACAGCGGCATCAGCCACATCGCCGGCGCGCTGGGTAAACAGACCGTCGTTCTGTTCGGACCGACCGATTCGACGGTGTACCGGCCGCTCGGTCCGGCCGTGACGGTCTTCCATGCCCGCGAGGAAGGCTTCAGGGGGGTCTGTTCAAGTGATGTCGCCGGGCTGCTTAACCGGATACATCTGCCGGGTTAGCGCTGCCCGCACCCCAAGGCGGGCCGGCAACGCCTAAGGCGACAGACGGCTTCGACCGGTGCGTTTGAGCTGCTGGAGCATGGCGTGCAGGTGCTCTGCTTTTTCGGGATAGCGCTGGGCCAGATTGGTTGTTTCGCCGGGGTCGTCTTTCAGATTATACAACTGAGGTTCCGGACGCGCGCCGGTATCGATTCCCGTTTGCCAGGCAATCCGGGCTGCGTTGGACGGTTCATGATATTTCCAGTGGCCCAGGCGAAACCCGAGGGCGTTTTGAATGCCTTCCTGGACGATATGGTCCCGTCCGTCAGCGGAGTTGCCAAGCAGCGCGTCAAGCATATTGAAGCTGTCCGGCGCCTCATAATCGGCCAGCGGCCGGCCGGTCAGGGCGGCAAAGGTCGCGGTAAAATCCACTTGACTGATGATCGCATCGCTGACCTGAGCGGGCCGAATTCGCCGAGGCCAGCGTGCGATAAACGGAACGCGTGTACCGCCCTCGAACCGGCTGTATTTGCCCCCGCGAAATGGGCCGGCGGGCTTATGGTCACCCACCCGTTCGACGGCCTGATCGCGGTATCCGTCATCCAGCACCGGGCCATTGTCGCTGGTGAAAATCACGAGGGTCTTCTCCGTCAGTCCGAGGCGGTTGAGCTGTTCGGTAATCTGCCGGACACACCAGTCAATCTGAACGATGACATCGCCCCGCGGTCCCATGGAGGTCTTTCCGACAAATCGCTCATGGGGGACGCGCGGCACATGGGGGTCGTGCAGAGAAAAGTACAGGAAAAACAGCTCGTCTTTATGGTCTTCAATAAAGCCAACCGCCTTCTCAGTGAGTTTGTCGGCCATCTGCTCATCTGTCCACCAGGCCGCATAGCCGCCGCGCATATAGCCAATGCGGCTGATGCCGTTGATAAGGGTCATGTCATGGCCGTGGCTGGGGTGCATTTTCAGCAGCTCGGGATTGTCCTTTCCTGTCGGGGCAATCCCGATACGCTTTTGATAGTTCACTTCAATCGGATCTTCCGGATTCAGCCCGACGACGTGATGGTTTTCGACAAAGACACACGGGACGCGATCGCCGGTGGCCGGAATCAAAAAACAGGAGTCAAATCCCAGTTCCAGCGGCCCGGGGGCAATCTTGCCGTTCCAGTCGGGACGCTCTTTTCCCAGTCCAAGATGCCATTTCCCGACCATTCCGGTGGCATAGCCGGCCTCCCTGAGAATCGAGACCATTGTCGTTCGCCCCGGTTCGATCAGTAACGGCGAATCGCCCGGCGCAATGCCTTTGCCGGGCTGGCGCCAGGCATATTCGCCGGTCAACATCGCATAGCGCGAGGGGGTACACGTTGCCGCTGACGCATAGCCGCTGGTAAAGCGAATGCCCTCTTGGGCTAATTGGTCAATATGGGGCGTCTGGACAGCGGTTGCCCCGTAACAGCTCAGGTCTGCCCACCCGAGGTCATCGGCATAGATAATGATAATATTTGGAAGCTCTTTGGCGTCTTTGGAACTGCCCGTGCGGGGCCTTGGCTGACTCCATGCGTGAGGGCCCATCGTCAGAGCGGCCGCAGCGGCCTTGACAAAATCGCGTCGATTCAGATGGCATTGCATTAGGTGTCCTTTCCGGCTGGCAGCCAAAGAGGGTAAAGGGTCTAAAATCGAAAGCCTTCAAATTCCGGCCGGCTGTGGGCGTCTTCCATAAACGCCTTAATTTGGGCGACGATCTGCGGGTGCTGTTCGGCCAGATCGGTGGTCTCGCCGGGGTCTTGCTCAAGGTGATACAAGGCTATCGGGCCGTGTCGATCGCGCTGGACATGGAGGCGAATCCCCTTCCAGGGGCCGCAGCGGACCGCCTGTTTGCCGCCCTGCTCGTAGAATTCCCAATAGAGATAGGTGTGCTGCTTTTGCCGGTCCGGCATGCCCAGCAGGGTCGGCAGATACGAAATGCCGTCCATCTGCGGCGGTATCTCCAGACCGGCCAATTCCAATGCCGTCGGGGCAAAATCCCAAAATGACGAGA
>JAAYQH010000357.1 GCA_012519365.1 Planctomycetota bacterium
GAGGTGGGACAAAGACAATGCCGAATCGGGGATGGCCTTGGCCAGCGTCTATTACAGCAATCAAGGGGAGGCTTACTGGAAATCAATGCAAAAAGCCGCATGAGCGACAGAACAAAATTTCACGCACCAAGGAGCAACATTTTTTGTTTTCTGTTGCAAGTTGTCCCTCGGCCATTTATAGAAGAGGTTTAGGTTTATGCGGAAGTTCGGTATGATTCCACTTGATTTTTCCTGATAAGATATGTCTAAAAATCCATTAACTGACAAACTGACCCGCGGAATTGTGATCGGTGACGGGGCCATGGGCACCCAGCTTTATCAACATGGGGCGTTTTTGAATACGTGTTTTGACGAGTTGAATCTGACACGTCCGGATTGGATCGAGCGCATTCACAGCGAGTACATCGAAGCCGGCAGCGATTTTATCGAGACCAACACCTTTGGCGCCAATCCGGTCAAACTGGTACGATTCGGCCTGGCGGAAAAATGTGTAGCCATCAACACCGAAGCGGTTCGTATTGCCCGTCGCGCAGCGGCAAACCATGAGGTGATGGTGGCCGGGGCCGTCGGGCCGTTGGGGCTGGACAACCCCTTGCCTACGGCTGAACAGGCCGAGCAAAGTCGGGCGGCCTTTGCGGCCCAGTGTGAGGCGCTGGCGGCAGCGGGAGTGGATTTTTTCCTGTTTGAAACATTTACCGATGTCGCTGAATTGCTAAACGCCATTGAGGCAGCTGGCCGGTATCCGACGATTCCGATTGTGGCCCAATTGACCTGTACGGAGCATTTTGAAACGCCGTTTGGGACGCCGATTGACCAGGCCATTGCCCAACTGTCAGCCTGCGAAGGTGTTACAGCGGTGGGGTTGAACTGTTCGATCGGGCCGTCGGATATGCTCGAGGCGCTCAAACGCATCGTCGGCTCCACCGACAAGCCCATTTCCATCCAGCCCAACGCCGGTTTGCCACGACGGGTGGAAGGGCGAACCCTGTATATGTGCACGCCGGAGTATATGGCTGAGTATGCCAAGCGGTTTTTTGAGCATGGTGCCCGTATCATCGGCGGCTGCTGCGGAACCACCCCCGAGCATATCCGCCAGATAGTTAAGGCTGTTCGTCCCCTTGACAGAGCGGTTTCGCCAAAGGCCCCCGGCAAGGTGGTTGTCCGTCAGGCGGTCATCGAGCCGGCCTTTGAGCCGATTCCCCTGGCCGACAAAAGCCGTCTCGGGCGCAAATTGGCCGAGCATAAACCCATTACGTGTATTGAACTGACTCCGCCGCGGGGCGTGGATCTTAGCCGGCTGCTGGACAATGCCCGACTTTGTGCCGAGCACGGCATCGATGCGATCAACATTCCCGACGGCCCGCGGGCCAGCGCCCGATTGTCGCCGCTGGTCACTGCGCTGAAGATTGAACAAACCATCGGCATTGAAACGATTTTGCATATTTGCTGTCGTGACAAAAATCTCATCGGCCTGCAATCCGACTTGCTCGGCATTCATGCGGTCGGGCTGCGGAATGTGCTGCTGATTACCGGCGATCCGCCCAAGCTGGGGGAGTACCCTGACGCGACGGGGGTGTTCGACCTGGATTCGGTGGCCCTGACACAGGCGGCTTTCAATCTCAACACCGGACGCGACATTGCGGGTAACGCGCTGCCTCAGCCTCTGGCGCTGACGCTGGGGGTAGGGGCCAATCCGGTCGCGTCCGATCTGCATCGCGAAATTGACCGCTTTCGGCTCAAGGTTCAAGCCGGTGCTGAATACGCCATTACCCAGCCGGTTTTTGATACGGAGATGTTTTTTGCGTTCCAGGCGTCGGTGGAAGACTGTGCCATTCCGTTTATCGCGGGCATCTGGCCGTTTACCAGTTATAAAAACGCCGAGTTTATGGCCAATGAGGTCCCCGGCGTGGTCGTGCCCGAGGCGCTGTTGCAGCGGATGGCCAAGGCGAAAACCGCAGAGGATGCCAAAAAAATCGGGATTGAAATCGCTCACGAAATGATCGCGACCCTTGCGCCGCACGTGGCCGGTTTTGCCGTCAGCGCGCCGTTCGGCAATGTTCGGCTTGCCCTGGCGGCGCTGGGACGGCTGCATCTGTAGGCCGTGCCGCCCGGTACAGCTGAGCGGTTGTTATTGAAGGTTGCAGCGATCCATCAGAAACGTAATTTTTTTGAACGTCGCCTCCGACAGTGCTTTGCGAAGCATCTTTTTAGCCTGGCCGACGCTGGTCCGTCGAGACAGATGCGTAATGATGATGTGTTTGTTGTTCATCCGCTCCAGCAGGGGGGCGAATTCGTCGATGTGCATATGACGGCCCGCATCGGCTCGACCGACATGTTCATCGGAAAAGAAGGTGCATTCGGCAATCAGAATCCTGCTGTTGGCTACATCGTCCAACCGGGAATAATCCACATAGTGCGTATCGCCCAGATAACTGACCAAGGGAATCTGAATGGGGGTGTCGATGATGACGCCTTGTTTTTTCAGGTCGACAAGTTCCGGCCCGGTCAGCCCGCGATAGCGGTCTTTGAGTTTTTTTCGTTTTTCGATGAGGCAAAACCCCACGGCATCCGGTGTGTGTTTGGTTGGAAAGACCCGAGCGACCAGATTGGGCTTAATCGAGAACTCGTCGCCCGGACTGACCGGAACCAGTTTGGCCGGGATGCGACTGCCGTCCAACCGTCCCCATCCCTCCAGAATCTGACGAATCGGTTCAATGGTACTTGGCGGGGTCAGTACCGTACCGGGCGATTGACCGCAAAACGCCCGATGCGACAGGTAATACGCAATACCGGCGGCATGATCAATGTGGCCGTGCGTCAATAGGACATGGCTGATGGGAATGACCTGATCCGGTGCCTTGCCGATGTCAAAGCAGACATCCAGTTGCGGCATGGCAATGACCGTTTCCTCGCCGCCGACTGAATATCCGTAAATTTCCAAATCATCAATAGTTATATGCGCTAAGTTATGACTGGGCATTCTCAGGGTTCCTTGTCAAAAACGGCAGTGTAGAAAAATCAGTTCCCCCTGTCAACTGATTCCTGAGCGGGTTGTGCCAAAATGTCGCCGGTGGTATAATAAGGAGATGCCTGATAAACGCTCTCATCGCGGCCCCGACCCGCAGGATGCCAAGCTGTTTGCCAAACAGCACCTTGGGCGACTGCAGGAGGCAGTTTTTGATATGAATTGGCTCTTAAGTCGGGGCTATGCCGAAAAATCCGGTCTTAAGCTCGTCGGCGACCGCTACCGCCTGACCGAACGCCAGCGTACAGCGGTGATGCGGTGTGCCTGCTCGCAGCAGCAGCGCCGAAAACGCAAGCACTCTGAAGTCTCTGCCAAAGATCTATCCGGCAGGCCCGTTGCCCTTGACGGTTATAACGTGCTGATTACCGTGGAAGCGGCTTTGAGTGGGGCGGTGCTGTTTAAAGGCGCCGACGGCTGCATTCGCGATCTGGCCGGCATCCACGGCACCTATCGCAAAGTTGAGGAAACCCTGCCGGCGATTGGCTGTATCAAGGAGGCCTTGGAGCGTCTTGGCGTTCAAGATGTTTTATGGCTGCTGGATAGTCCCGTTTCCAATTCAGGCCGACTCAAGCAGCTTATCGGCGAGTGGACCGATCGAGACAACCTGAAATGGCAGGTCCAATTGGCCCAAAACCCCGATAAAGCGTTAATCACCACCGATCGCATTATCCTCAGCAGCGACAGTGCCGTGCTGGATCGCTGCGGCCATTGGTTTAATTTCATTGCCTATGTGCTTTGTGAACTGCCCGGCCCCCCGGCAGGGCCATGGCTGATTGACTTGTCGGGTTAGATCCCTGATTGACCGCGACGGCAGGCGGTTATTTTTGGTACGCAATCGGTACTAAGCAGATAAAACGAGCACAGGACGAGGGGGAGGGATTTTTGAATTGATGCTGTTCGTCGGGGGCGACCAGCACCACATCGTTCGGCCGAAGTGGTTTTTCGCCGTTCAGGCTGACAAGTGCCACATCGCCTTCAAGGATGATGACCTCATGTTCAAACGGGTGCGCGTGAAGCGGTGTGTGTCCGCCGGGGGCAAGTTCGAACAGCCGCATCGCAAACGTCGGAGCCTTGTCCTGCGGCCCAAACAACACCCGCACGGTCACATCTTTGGCGTCTTGCATTCTGACCGGTTGGGCGGGAACGTCAAACATCGTTTTGATGATCATTGTCAATCTGCCTTTCGGATAAAGATTATGAATAGTCCCCAGCGGCTCAGGCCTTCGGCAGCCCGACAAACACTGTCGTTCCCTGGTCGGGGGCGCTTTGCATGCGAAGCGTCCCCTCATTGAGCTGCAACAGACGGCGGGCGTGGGCCAGCCCCATGCCGCGGCGCCGTCCCGCCGGACACTGCGAGAAGAACGGCTCGGTCGCTTTGCTCAGTGTTTCGGCGTCCATGCCGCAGCCTCTGTCAGAAATCTTAAGCACAACGGCGGGCGGATTTGCCTGCGGCTCGGCCTCAATGCGAATCGGGCCATTTTGACCGGGATACGATTGCAGGGCATTGCTGAAAATCTGGGCCAGTGCCTCGGTAACCTGATGCACATCCACATAGACCGACTCGTTGTCATCGACGAACGGTTCCAGTTCAAGGCTGTCCAGGTGGTGGCGGGCACAGGTCTTTTCCGCGGCTTTTTGAATCAGTTCGGCCAGGGTAACCTGACGTTTTTCCGGCGTGGAGGGTTTGGCAAAACTCATCAGGTCGGAAATGATCTGGGCGATTTCTTCGGTGCGCTGCTGAATCTGGCGGAGCATTTGTTTTTTTGTTTCGTCTTCTTCGGCGGCCATCAGCAGTTGCGCCCGCCCCGAAATTACCGCCAGTGGATTGTTCAATTCGTGCGCGGCGCCGGCGGCCATCTCAGCCAGTGCCTGCATCGATTGCGTTCTGGCCAAATCGGTGCGTGTTCGGCGAAGGGTGCCGAGCATCTGCACAAACCGATCGGACAAATCGTCGTGTTTCTGAATGCTCATCGCCATTGCTATCGCAAAGGCGGCGATGCGGCAGGCCGTTTCGCAA
>JAAYQH010000358.1 GCA_012519365.1 Planctomycetota bacterium
AAAACGCGGCTTATTCCACTGTGGTGAAGCTGGGTGTCAAGCGCCAGGTGGCCCACTGGACGCTGGATTGGGCGGACTATGTGGACGGTCTGTACCTCGACAGCAGCGGCGAAGGCCATCACGCCGAGCCGAATCTTTTGCCGGATGCCTCCCAGTTTGTTGCCGGTGCGAACCCGGCCAAGACCGGCGAGGCTCTAGATTTGACGGTCAAACCGCTGGCAGCGGCCGATGCGGGCGACTGGGAGCCTTTTGAATTTACCGGCGAGATGACGCTTTCAACGTGGTTCAAGTGGGCCGGTTTGCACGGTGCTTTCCATGGCATTCTTACCAAACGTACCGATGGTGTGGGTACAAGCTGGTACTGGAATTTGAATGATATTCCTGGAAATATGAATTTTGGTGGTCCCGGCATCAGTGGCGTTTCAGCTCCGGCGCCTACCGTGGGAGAATGGGTGTATGCGGTTGTTTCTGTCAGCCCATCTGCAACCAAATTATACATTAACGGTCTGGAAGCGGCCAGCAGCAGCGGTTCAACCCTCACACCGTCCGACGGTACCATCAAAATTGGCGCCAACAATACCAAAAATGGAATTGTCGGTCCGGTCTTCAACGGCATAATGGACGATGTCCGGATTTACAACTATGCCATGGATCAATTCGAGGTGGCGGATCTGTATTATGCGATCAGTGAAACGCCGGCGTGTTTGAATCCCGAAGGCGTAGATTTGCGATTTGACGTAACCGGGGACTGCAGGGTCGGGCTTGATGATTTTGCAATGTTTGCCGGCACCTGGCTCAACTGCGGTTTGTATCCGCAGAACGATTGCCCTTAATCGCGCGCTGGTCGGATGTGCCGAACGGCGGCAGCGGGCAGTGGCATAGCGCCATTCGGCATTTTAGAATTCAATACTCCGACTGCTGCGATACTTCTATATTTGAGGGACTTATGAAAGATAGAAAGGGATTTACATTAATTGAGTTGTTGGTGGTCATCGCGATCATTGCCTTGCTGATGTCGATTGTCGTACCGTCGCTGAAAACGGCTCGAGAGGTAGCCCAGGCGACGATATCGCGATCTAATCTGCGACAGTGGGGTCTGGTATGGAAATTGTACACAGACAATTATGACGGTCGTTTTCCCTATTGGAAAGTAGTTGGGAGTGGTACCTATCACCGCGGTTCGTGGATTCAAGCAATACGCGCTTATCTTCCCGAGGATCGCGAAAAAATGCTGCTCTGTCCAACCGCCTCTTTGGAAAATCCGGAATTTATCCAAGTTGATGGGCGTTACGATCCCGAGGCTCATGGCGGCGTTCGGTACGCCTATTCTATGGGGCTCCCCAGTGCTGCCGAGCAGGCGGTCGGGATCACCGAACCGGAATTGTGCAGCTACGGAATGAACAGCTGGTGTGCCAACAGCGGCAATGAGAGTGGCAATGTTCAGCAGCGTCCTGCTTCCGAATTGTGGCAGACGATCACCGCTGTGCGGTCGACTAGTGAGGTCCCGATGATGCTGGATTCGATGTGGCGCGGCGGTGGTCCATGGGATGATCGGGGGATTCGTATCTCGGCCCCCACTCAGGAAGGCGAGTGGCGAGGGATGGAGGCCGAGATCTCACATTTTTGTATTCCCCGTCATCGCGGTCGTGTCAACTCGGTGTTTGTTGATCTTCATGTGGAAGATGTTCCGCTTAAAGATCTATGGGGTCAAAAATGGCACAAGAGCTACAATACCGGCACACTTCCGCCCAACGCTTGGCCGGAATGGATGGGGCGATATCGATAGCGGCATCGAAGGCAATACAATAACGCAAGCACGTCATTCTCTATATACAAGGCGGGTTAAATAGAAAGGTTAAGACTGTTTATGTATAGATCGGA
>JAAYQH010000359.1 GCA_012519365.1 Planctomycetota bacterium
CTTGTTCCAGCAACGCAATGGCTTTTCGCCGACGTTGCTCCAGCTGTTTTGGGGTTCCTGAAGGTCTCATGTCCTTATTATCGGACATTTGGCTTCGTTACGTTTAACTTTTCAAAGAGCAATAATCCATGCCTGAGAGCAAGCCACAACGCCGCTGTGGCTACAGCGCTGAACATGTCTATTGTAACTAATCCATGCCTGAGAGCAAGCCACAACGAAGCCTTTTAGGCGGCGCTTGGCAAGGGGGGTTGGGGCGAAGGTGTGGTGGTTGTCGGGTCGTGCGGGGGCTGGTCGGAATGGGCCGTCGGCGGCGGCAGGGGAGGCAGACCCCAGGCGATTCTGGCTTTGTCGCAGCCTTCATTAGGTTGGCCGTTTTCCCATGCAACGGGAAACTCGCGACAGACCGACGAACGTATGTCATAGATACTGCAATAGATGCTCTGGCCAATGGTGCCAACCAAGGCGACACAGCGGGGATGCGGCTGATTGGTGCCGCGCATCACCCGACGAAAGTCGTTCAGTTTTTCGGTCAGTTCCACAGGCACAGTACCGCCGGCATCATCGGTCTCGGCCCAATAAAACGACGCCCGATAAAAGGCGCAACATGCCCCGCAGGTTAAACATGGATTCGGAGAATCCGAAAGGTCTGTCATATTAGTTTTCCACCTATTTTACGGTCTGCTCGCTCGCTGCCTTCATCGGCGCCGGAAAATCATCAAAACCCAGCAACCGCGCGATCCGTTTAGGGATTTGTGTGTTGTCATGCGTGCCAGAAAAAAAAGTCGACCCCGGCCCATACGCAAAAATCGGCACATCGCCGCCGGTATGGTCGGTACTGTGCCACTCGGCCACCGGCTCGCGTTTGTCGGCCTTAATCAACAGACCGCCGGTTTCGTGGTCAGCCGTAACAATAACCAGCGTCGTTTTGTCGCGTTCTGCAAACTCCAAGGCCTCTTTAACCGCCAAATCAAACAGCAGTGTCTGGCGAATCGTGTTATCAGTCGCGTTGGCATGGGCAGCCCAATCGATCTGGCTGCCTTCAATCATCACAAAAAACCTTGGTTTTGGAGCGAACCAATCTCCTTTTTTGCTGAGCAGACCGATCGCCACGCGGGTCATTTCGTCCAGCATCGGCTCAGGCGCAAAGGTCGTCATCCTGTCATCGGCGAACAATCCCACCACCGGGCCGTCCGAAAGCCGCGATAACTGTTCGCGGTTCAACACCACCTGATAGCCGGCCCCCAAGGCCTCTTCTATTAAATTGCGATTGTCTTTACGTTCACCGCGAGGGGTCGGCACCCAGAACTTGCGCCCGCCGCCGAACAAGATGCCGACGCGTCGTTCAAGCAACTGAGCGGCGATTTCAACCTGCATATCGCGACTTTCAACATGGGCGGCAAAACCGGCCGGTGTAGCGTGGCTAATGGAGGAAGTGGCCACCAACCCGGTACGAAACCCCTTGGCATTTGCCTTTTCGAGAATGCTTATCCAAGGCGTACCGTCGGGTGCAGTGCCGATGCGTCCGTTATTGGTCTTTATGCCGCAGGCCAATGCCGTCGCCGCCGCAGCCGAATCGGTAACCAGACGATCGGCCGAATAGGTCCGCACCATTCCGGTTACCGGCATTCGCTCCATATAGAGCCGACCATCGGCCCCGACCGCCCGATGGCGGGCCAGGGCGACGTGATTAAACGACATTCCATCTCCGATAAGCAAGATTACATTTGCCGGTCGAGACGCCCCGATATTTGTTATCTTGTTATTATCATCGGGTCCGCGATAAAAGGAGATATCTTTCACATCTTGCTCGGGATCCGGCTTAGGATAATCCCACGCATGGGCGGGCAACACCCCCCCCATAAAGACCGTGATAATCAACAAAACAACGGCGCTGCAGCACTTTTTGGGGTACATCATGATCTCATTCCTTTCTCTGTCGGCCTAACTCTGTCAGCCTGCCAAGCCAATATTTGGCCAATTATTTCCGCTCATTGCCGCTCATCGTCGCAAACGCCGGCCGGCTTAACTGTCAACTACGCAAACGACTCATCAGAGTTCAGCACAATCGTTCCATCCATAAAGTCGCCCCCCATAAAGCCTGCGGGAGTTTTTATACGGGCACTTACGACCCCAGTTCGGCGTCTGTGATGTTGTATCGCTCCCGTTGGCGTTCGGGTACCTGTCGCAAAAGTTTGCGTGCCTCTTCAGCATAAACGGTATCGGGATAGTTCTGGATAATTTTTCGACAGATTTCGACCCCGTTTTTATAACTCATTACCTGCATTCGCGGTGCTTTCATAAAGAAATCCCGGGCATACGCCAGTTGTTTTTCCGCCTCCATCTTTTGGTGTTCCGGCAACTGGCGATATTGGCGATCCTGAGTCTCCGCAAGGTCGGACCTCTGCCTGACCGGTTGAGAGGGTTGGGGGCGAAGTTGATTGGGATCCCGAGGCCGAAGCGGCTCATTGGGATCAAACGCCAACATTTCCCGTGACGATCGACCGTTGTTCAGGACCGACGGGGTAGCAGAGCCGCCGTCTGCTTGAAATTCTCCCAAATCAATGGCGACACCGGTCAGATGCGTCAAGATAAATGCCGGCATAAAGCCGCTTGCCGGGCCGGCATAGTGAACTTGCCCTTCTTTGCCCACAATAGCCATAAACGGCTCCGTGGCATCCAACCGAACAAACTGCCCCGCTCCGCTTCGATCGGCAGCGGCCATGACAAGCGGCGCAACCGCTCGGTGTTCGCGGACAGCCTCTCGTGCGACAGCGGAAGAGTTGGTATTGATTTCGACAAATTTTACCTCTTTTTTCTCACTCAAGACCTCCGACATCAGTTCAAAATACCCCTGCTGCGCCTCAAGACTGTGTTGGGACTGCCCATTGCCAAACGTCGTTTCGGCCAACTGAGGCCTGTCCGGCGTGCGCGGGCCTCGGCCCGGCAAATTGAGGTCAGCCTGTGTCTCTTCGATCTCCCAGAAAAACAGACAAAGAATGTCCTCTGAGGAGGGCAGATAGGACACCTTACGCCCATCAACCGTTTGATATTCTTGGCGGGAAAACTTCTCGCGCAAAAAATCGCGTCGCAGTTTAGTCAAATCGAACTCCAGAATTCCCTGCTGGCCGAAGGGCGAGCTGCCGGAGCCTTGAGCAACAAGGGAATTGTCTGTCAAATCGCCTCGACGACCGCCGCGAAGCGGCACCCGGGCCGAACGCTCTGGCAACTGCTGACGGGACTCAAGGGGGGCACGCCCATGGATGCAGGAAAATACCGCCTGAGTAATCCATGCATCGCCGTTGCTTGCATCCTCACGACAGGCACGCACCGCCCAGTTCAAATAGCCGGCCGGGTCCTCTTGGTAGTAACTTGTCCAGGATTGAAGCAGCATATAGACCGCTTTTTGAGGACTTTCATAGAAGGGAACGAAACGGCGATTGGCTTCAAGCATCTCGGCGGCCTCTTGGACCCGCTGCTGTTCAGGACGCTGGTTCAGATTGACTTTGCGAAGAATCACCTCAAGGGTCTGGTTGATTTCCGGAAACGTTTGCTCGGCTTGCTGGCGGAGCAATTCCTGTCGCGACTGGATCGTCTCATTCACCGCAGCAAATGCAAACGCCGGCACGCACAACACCGCAACACCGCATAAAAAGAAGCATTGAGTCCGCATTTGTTCTCTCCAAAAATCAAACGAAACTGTTGAGATGTTCATAAACCACCACGTTTGTATCATACCAGAGAACGTCCCGGATACAAAAAAATTTCGAAAATCTCGGCCTGAGAACCGGTTAAAACACAATTGACATTTCCGCCGGGCAATCGTAGTATCCATAAAATATCTGGAAAAAGACGTGAAAAAGAATAAGGTTGTTACGATGTTTACGGGTTTGATTGAAGCGATCGGCACGGTACGGCAGGCCCTGGCTCGCGGCGGCCAGATGAGCCTTGAGGTGGATTGCGGCCCGATGATTTCGCAGGATATTCAGATCGGGGACAGCATTGCCGTCAACGGCGTCTGTCTGACAGTCAGCGCACGACAGGGAACGTGCGCGCGGTTCGATATCAGCGGCGAAAGCCTATCCAAAACAACACTTAAATACCTCAAACCCGGTCGCAAAGTCAACCTTGAGCGGGCCATGAGCGCACAAGGCCGCTTCGGCGGCCATTTTGTGCAGGGTCATATCGACGGCACCGGCCAGATCACGGCCATTCGAAAGCAGGGCGATTATGCCGCGTTTCGTTTTTCCGCACCGCCGGAACTGTTGGGGCAAATGGTATTAAAAGGATCCGTAGCAGTAGACGGTGTCAGCCTCACAATCGCGGCGCTGGATAAGACCGGCTTTGAGGTCGCTCTGATACCGACCACTCTCAGAGATACCATCTGGCATTTGGCCGTCGTCGGCGATCCGGTCAATATCGAAACCGATGTCCTGCTGAA
>JAAYQH010000031.1 GCA_012519365.1 Planctomycetota bacterium
CCGCCTCAGCAGTGATGCCGAATTTTTCGAAACACACCTTAAACGGCCCCGAGGCCCCGAAGGTATGCATTCCGACAAACTCGCCGCAGGACCCCAGCCAGCGATCCCAGCCCAACCGAACGCCGGCCTCAACACCGACACGTGCCTTGACCGCCGAGGGAATGACACTTTCTTTGTATGCCGCGTCCTGAGCCTCAAACAACTCCCAGCACGGCATACTGACCACTTGAGCCTTGATGCCTTCGGCGGCCAATGTCTCGCCAGCCGCCAGCGCCAACTGCACCTCCGATCCTGTGGCCAACAGCAGTACATCGGGTTTGTCCACTTTCACCAGCACATAGGCCCCTTTTTCAAAGTCCTTCATCCCCGGATACTGGGTCGGATCAAGAATCGGCAGCGACTGTCGTGTCAGTGCGGTCGCCATCGGACCGTCGTTATGCTCAAAAATATACTTCCACATCAAGGCTGTTTCGTTGGCGTCGGCCGGACGAAAGACCTTCAAATTCGGAAACGTCCGCAGCGAAGCCAGTGTTTCGACCGGCTGATGAGTCGGGCCATCTTCGCCGACACCGATGCTGTCGTGCGTAAACACAAAGATCGTCGGATAATGCGACATCGCCGCCAACCGGACGGCCCCGCGCATATAATCAGCAAACACCAAAAATGTCCCGCCATAAGGACGCACAATGCCGCTGACGGCGATACCGTTCATAATCGCCGCCATCGCATGTTCACGAACGCCGTAGCGGATATAACGGCCGGTGCGGCACGTCCGCGAAAAGTCTTGGGCGTCCTTAAACCGCGTATTGTTTGACGGGGTCAAATCCGCAGAGCCGCCCAGCACCAGCGGCATCGAGGGCATCAGCGCATCGAGCGTCTTGCCCGAGGCCGCACGGGTCGCCAGCGGCTTTTGCGGATCGAACGTCGGCAACGCCGAAGCATCCACGCTGACCTTGCCCGTCAAGGCATCGGACAGTTCTTTGGCCAGGGCTGGGTTGGCCTTGGCCCAGGCCTCAACCCGCGTTTGATATTCGGCCTGAAGGGCGGCCCCTTTGCTCTTGCATTGGGACATATGCCGCGCCACTTCGTCAGGTACATAAAAGGTCTTTTCCGGATCCCAGCCAAACTGCTTTTTCATCAGTTTGATTTCTTCCTCGCCCAACGGCGCACCGTGCACCTTGGATGAGCCCTGCATCGTAGGACTGCCAAAACCAATCAGCGAACGGAATTTAATCAGCGTAGGACGTTCGCTCTGGGCCTTGGCAAAATCCAGCGCCTTGTCCAGCGCGTCAATGTCGTGCCCATCGCCGCCGATTTCGATGACATGCCAGCCATAGGCCCGATAACGTGCGGCCACATCTTCGCTGAACGACAAGTCGGTCTGCCCGTCGATGGTAATATGATTGTCGTCATAGAGCACCACCAGATTGTCCAGCCCAAGGTGACCGGCCAGACTGCTCGCCTCGCCGCTGACACCTTCCTGCATACAGCCGTCGCCGCAAATGGTGTAGATCATATAATCAAAGATAGAATGCGCGTCGGTGTTGTAACGGGCAGCCAGATATTTCTGCGCAATCGCCATCTCGACGGCATTGGCAATGCCCTGTCCCAGCGGGCCGGTGGTAACCTCCACGCCAGGCGTCAGCCCGTACTCGGGATGGCCGGCGGTTTTACTGCCCCACTGACGAAACCGCTTTAGCTCCTCAAGCGGCAAATCGTAGCCGCACAAATGCAGCAGCGAATACAGCAGCATACTGCCGTGCCCGGCAGAAAGGACAAAGCGATCGCGATTGATCCATTTCGGGTCGGCAGGATTGTGCCGAAGATGACGCATCCAGAGCGCATAAGCCGCCGCCGCCATACCCATCGGCATACCGGGGTGGCCGGATTTAGCCGCCTGAACACCATCGACCGATAAAAACCGGATAGTCTGCACACACAATTCGTCCAACGGTGATAAGCCTGTCTTTTTTGCCGTTTCCGCCATATTTCCCCTTTTTTGCTAAACTGTCAATTCGGATGGTTCGTATAAAAGTGGTGTTATCCTACCAAAGGCCGTGGGCAATGCAAGCCATTTTGTCAGTAAAACGGCTTTTTACTCTTGACACTTTTATCAGGAAAACCTTTAATATAATAAGCAAAATTAATATATGGGCAATGCAGACCAAAATTTCTCACGCGGTGTGATTATTTTTTTATGCTTTTATTCGAAAAGTAGTTACAGCAGTGACAACCCGCCTTAAAACCGCGATAACAGCCTTTGGCTTAGGGATTTAATTGACTAAAGCGCATTCTGTATGATAGAATTATACGAATTATGACACTGACAAAAAAGACCACAACTGCAAAATCAGCGAAGACCACCACACGCAAGTCCGCTACTTCGGTGGCAAAGGTCAAACGCACCGGCAAGGCATTTCGGACCTATGAACAGGCGATGGAATACCTGTTTACCACCACCGATTACGAAAAGCAGCAACGGCTTCGCTACAACACGACGACATTTGATCTGAGCCGGATGAATAACCTGCTCAAGGAGCTTGGAAATCCGCATAAAAAAATCAAATGCGTCCA
>JAAYQH010000360.1 GCA_012519365.1 Planctomycetota bacterium
AAAACGGAGAGGGCGGGATTCGAACCCGCGGTGGGGGCGGTTACCCCCACGACGGTTTAGCAAACCGTTGCCTTAAGCCGCTCGGCCACCTCTCCACATTTGTCTGCTTTATAAAGTCTCTGCTCATTACCGTCGTCAAGCCCCCATACCATACGTTCAAGCCGAGCGGATTGCAAGAAAATTCAAGGTAAAATCCGTTAAATATTGAAAGACAGAAGAACAACATAATGCCGGACAAGATCTGCGGCGGTAAATAGGGGCGCGGCTTTTGATTTCTATACGATTATTCATACCTTGTTTTCTCCAATCAAGACCCCCTCGGCAGCGAACAAAAAGGGTAACGGGGGAAAACCTGATATTTTTTGTTTGCAATTCGTATTCGCTATTTGATAAATTAAGGGTATGAAGAAAATACCGTATGAAGAAAATACCTAAAATTGCTTTGCTGGTCGAAACCTCACGCGAATTCGGTCGGTCGTTCTTATACGGCGTGGCTCGGTATTCCCGCACACACGGCCCGTGGATCTTTTATCGAGAAACGGGCGGCTTGGAACGAAGCATTCCAAAAATTAAAAACTGGGGTGCAGACGCCGTAATGACCCGCACCCTTAAACACAGTGAACAACTGCAATCGCTCGGCATCCCGATTATATACATTATCCATCGTGAGATTGCAGATTCTCCGTATCCAACGGTCGTTACGGACAGTGAAAATATCGCCAAAATGGCCGCGGAGCATTTTATAGACAGGGGATTTCAGAATTTCGCATTTTGCGGATTTGATTCGATGTCGTGGTCAGTTCAGCGGGGCCGTTTTTTTGCCCATTTTGTTCAAAAATTGGGTCTGAAGGTGGACTGTTATAAGCAGCCGGCCTCCCGTCATCTTCGCCGTTGGGAAAATGAGCAGGTCTTGCTGGCCGAGTGGCTCAAAGAGCTGCCCAAGCCGGTTGCGGTAATGGCCTGCAATGACGATCGCGGCCAGCACATTATCGAGGCCTGCAAAATGGTCAACATCAAAATCCCCGAAGAGGTGGCGGTATTAGGGGTGGACAACGACGTGTTGGTGTGCGATTTGAGCGAGCCGCCGCTGTCGAGCATGGCGCTGAACACGGAAAAAGCCGGTTATGACGCCGCCGAATTGCTGGATAAGTTGATGCACGGCGAAACAATGGCCGGCCAGAAGATTCTCGTCGAACCAACACACATCGTCACCCGCCGATCGACAGATATTTTGAGCATTCAGGATCCGGATGTCGCTGCAGCACTGCGATTTATCCGCGACAACTGCCGCAATCAGATTACTGTGGAAAATGTGGTTGATGCGCTGACCATCTCACGGCGTGTCCTCGAAAAGCGTTTTCGCAAATTGCTCAACCGCTCTGTACTCGAAGAAATTCGCAAGGCTCGCACCGATGCGGCCGCTCGGATGCTGGTCGAGACCGAAATGTCTGTTTCGCAGATTGCCGAAAAATTGGGCTATACCGAAACCGCTCACTTGTCCCGTTACTTTCACAAAGAAAAGGGCATCAGTCCCATCGCCTTTCGAAAACGCATCCGCCCGAAATAGCAGCCTGGTGCAGTCAGCCATGGCGGCAAGCCCTTTTGCTGCGGCCTTGTCGCTTAGTCCAGACATCTTCAGAACGGTTCATTTCCTACGAGCGTATCGCTTCAAAAGTGAATCCTCCCAAATCGTCTCCTTGAACTTAAAATAGTGACACCCCTATCAAGAATATTCTTGTTATTGGCTGTGAAATACTTATAATTTCGCAACATTAAGTGTTTTTTTGTTTTTTGAACCGTCGTACCGGCATCAATTGCCGGTTTCATTGTGAACAGGGCCGGCTCTTACGCCGGCACATCCCAATCAGGAGTTGATACGGATATGGCCAAAAAAGCGGAAAAAGTGGTATTGGCGTACAGCGGCGGGTTGGATACAAGTGTCATTTTGCCCTGGCTCAAGGAAACCTATGGCTATGACGTCGTGGCCTTTGCTGCCGAACTGGGGCAGGGCGATGAGTTAAAGGGCATTCAAAAAAAGGCACTTGCCACCGGCGCTGTCGAGTGCGTGGTCAAGGATCTCCGCAAGGAGTTTGTCGAGGACTATCTCTGGCCGATGCTCAAAAGCGGGGCAGTCTATGAGAACGGCTATCTGCTGGGCACCAGCATCGCCCGTCCGCTGATCGCCAAACATCAGGTCGATGTTGCTCACGCCACCGGCGCCACGGCCGTTGCCCATGGCGCGACCGGCAAGGGCAATGACCAGGTGCGCTTCGAACTGACCTTTATGGCTCTCGATCCGACACTGAAGATTATCGCCCCCTGGAAAGACCCCAACTTTACGCTGACCAGTCGCGAAGCGGCGATTGATTACGCACGCAAGCACCACATTCCCATCGAACAAACCAAAAAGAAAATCTATTCGCGCGACCGCAATCTCTGGCATATCAGCCACGAAGGGGCCGATTTGGAAGATCCGTGGAACGAGCCGAAAGACGATTTGTTCGTTCTGTCTCGACCGGTCTGCAAAACACCCAATCGCCCCGATTACGTGGAAATCGGCTTTGAGCAGGGCGCTCCTGTCAAGCTTAACGGCCGGGCCATCGGTGGTGTCCGGCTCATCGAAACCCTTAACGAACTCGGCGGCAAGCACGGCGTCGGCCAAGTCGATCTGGTCGAAAATCGTCTGGTCGGGATGAAATCCCGCGGGGTGTATGAAACCCCCGGCGGCACGATTTTAACCACCGCCCATCGGGCCCTTGAGACGCTCACCCTCGATCGTGAAACGATGCATTACAAACAGCAGGTCGCCCTGCGATATGCCGAGCTGGTCTATTACGGCCAATGGTTCTGCAAACTGCGCGAGGCACTGGATGCATTTATCGATGTCACGCAGCAGAATGTGACCGGCACGGTTCGGCTGAAATTGTTCAAAGGGCAAGCTACGCTGGCAGGCGTTAAAAGCCCAAAGAGCCTCTACAATCCGCATCTGGCCAGTTTCACGATGGGCCAGGATTATAACGCCGCCGATGCGACGGGCTTTATCCGTCTGTTCGGCCTGCCTATGAAGATCGCTGGCCTGGTCGAGCGGCAAACCGCCGAAAAAAACCGAAAAACAAAAAAATAACAAACGACCCATAAAGACCCAAAGGGGATGGCCGGAGAAATAAACGGTTCACGATGTCCTGAGCCTTCTCATTTAGGGCTTAAAAGGCAGGCTTTGCTTGATGGGTTTTAGACTCAAAAAATGATGGACGGTACTGTGGCAGCAGAATGGATATGGTTTGCGTTTATTGTTGCGTTTGGCGCGTGTGTAGGCAGTTTTTTGAATGTGGTCATTTATCGCCTGCCGCGTGAAAAGTCGCTGGTGCGTCCCGGCTCGGCCTGTCCGCAGTGCAATACGCCGATCTATTTTTATGATAACATTCCCTTGGTTTCGTGGCTGATGCTGCGCGGCCGTTGCCGACAGTGCAACGCCCCCATTTCAATTCGCTATTTTCTTGTTGAATTGCTGACTGCGGTGCTGTTTGCAGGCGTCTATCTGTGGTTTTTCTATGTCCAAGGCCGACAGACCGGCTTGGAAGGAACCGCGGTGCAGCAATTTTTTTCCGGCGGCTGGCTTTTTTATCTGGCGGTGATGACGCTGTTGGCTGCGTTTTTGGCGGCCTCAGCCATTGATTTGGAATTATGGATTATTCCGATTCAACTGTGCTGGTTTGTGTCGATGGTTGGCCTGGCCGCGGCTATTGCGTCAGGGTGGGTTATTGATCCGGATACAATCGTGACCTTTCAACTCTTTCCACAGGCGACCCTTTCTATGGCGGCCATGGCAGCAGGGGCAGCTATAGGAACGATTATTGCACTAACCTTGCTGTGGCTGGGATGGATTCGCCCCAGTTATGAAATGCTCGAGGCCGAGGGTGCCGAGGCGGACAGCAATGTCGAACCGTCGGAGCCGGACTATAACGATCGCCGAGAAATCCTCAAAGAAGTCGTGTTTCTTTTGCCGATTCTGATAGGGGCGGCCGTGGCGGTCAAGGTTGCTCAATGGCAGCCGATTGCCGACAAATGGACATTATTTATCCAGTATCCGGCGGCACGGTTTGGTTTTGGGGCTTTGGCCGGGTATTTTATCGGAGGTGGCGTAGTTTGGGCGACCCGTATTTTTGGAACGCTGGCCTTTGGCAAAGAAGCGATGGGTCTGGGCGATGTGCATTTAATGGCGGCTGCCGGCACGGTTCTTGGACCGGTGTGGGTGGTACTGGCGTTTTTTATCGCTCCGTTTTTTGGTATCTTGTGGGCCTTGTATCAGGCGATATTTAAGAAAATACGGCAAATTCCTTATGGTCCGTTCTTGTCAACGGCGGTCTTTGTCGTTATCATCTTTCATGACGGAATCAGAAAATTGATAACTACTTTATATGGGGTTTAGCCTTTTTGAAAGGGAGGTCATTATGACTGCTGCAGTGCGTAAAGGGATGGTTGCGATAAGTGTTCTGTTCGTTTTGTCCGTGATAACGGGTTGTACCAATTGGAAACAGCGATATACGGAACTGGAGGTTGAACATCAGAATCTTAAAGGGTTGTATGAAAATTGTGTCGCCTCTCTGGATGACTCGGCCTCAGAAAAAGCACAACTTAGCCAGCAGCTTAGCCAGGCCCAGCGTCAATTGGAAGAGATGAAACGCCAGATTGACGCAAAAAAGGCCACACCGGCGCAGGCGACCGGTTTTCAGGTTGGGGATGTAGCCGTCGATGAAAAGGCAGGGACCATCACAGTTACGCTACCGAACACGATCCTGTTTCCCTCGGGTCAGGCGTCTCTGAAAGGGGCCACCAGTCAGGAACTTGACCATATTTACAGCGTCATTCGCGAGCGGTACAGCGGTCGGAAAATCGATGTCATCGGGCATACCGATACCGATCCGATTCAGAAAACAAAAGACAAATGGAAAGATAACTGGGAACTGTCGGCCCAACGCGCGTTGACTGTACTGCGCTATTTGGTCAATCGCGGCATTCCTCCCCAGGATATTCGGGCAATCGGATGCGGCGAGGCCCGACCGGTGGCACCGAATACCACTGCGGCTAACAAGGCTAAAAACCGCCGCGTCGAAATCGTTGTGCATATGCGGTAAAGAGTCTGCGGATAAACGCAGGAGGCGAGCGGCTCGGTTAGGGAGTTTCGAAGAAAACTGTTTTTTGGCTTTTGAAGCCGGCGGCGCTGAGTGTGCCGTCGGCTTTTATGGTAATGGTGACCGCGCCATCCACGGGGGTATAAAAGATTTCAATTCCGCTGTCGTTCGGCGGCGCATACGCATTGGCCATTCTGCCGCCGGCACAGGAGACAATCACGATTTTTGGTTCAAACGCCGTGACAAAGTGCGTATTCAGGTTGGTTGTCGAGCCGTGATGCGGCAGGATAATAACATCGGCTTTTAATCCGGGATACTGCTGAAGTATGCTGTTTTGAGCGTACAATTCAATATCGCCGCACAGCAGCATAGTCCGCCCGCGATACTGAAGCCAGATGACTTGGGATTTGTCGTTGTTGCTGATCGCCATATTGCCGGCCGTCTTCGCATCCGGCCAGAGCATTCTTATTTCAGTCTCGCTCGGCATTCTGTCAAGGTCGTCTATGAGCTGCAGGGGGTATCCGTTTTGTGCCAGGATCTGCTGCAGATAGGATGCTGATGAGGAGCTTTTTGCCTTGTCAAAAACACCGGCATTGGCAAAAACACCGGCAGTGGGAGTTGTCGTAACCACCTCCGGCAAACCATTGAGATGATCCAAATCGCCGTGTGTCAACAAGACGGCCTCCAGCGAGCAAATGCCGCGATAACGCAAATACGGCACTATGGCCCGATGGCCGGGGTTTTTCAGCGAAATGGAACCGGCGTCCACAAGCCAGTGGGTCTTGTCCGGAAATGACAGGCAAACTGCCTGACCGTGCCCGACGGACAGACAGGTCATTGATAATGAACCCCGATCGTTTCGAGCATGGTTCCACCCTATTGCACCCGCCAAAAGCAGGGCCGCAGTGCCCATATGCATCGTCATACGCCGCGGCCAAAAGCGAATTGCCAGCAACGCTGCGTACCCCGCGACAATGCCGGCTGTCGGAACAGAACCGACAAGAATCTCCGACCATCGCAGTTGCGCCAAGGTGCTGACCACAGTCGAAAACCCTCGACAAAAGAAGTCCATCGCTACCCCCGATAACAGCGACAACGTCGGAAAGAGCGGCGCCAGCGCAATCTTGAGGTAACCCGCGTATAAAATCCCCACCACCAGCGGCATCGTCAGGACTGTCCAGACTGATGCCAGCGGCGTAACGCTGTGGAAATGATACACCAAAAACCCCGCCCCGCCCAACCAAGCAGCCAGCCCCACGGCCAATAACTGCATAAGCTGATAAAGCCCTCGCAAAGCCATTTGAAAGACGCCGCGTTCCAGAATCCGCCTCGGGACGATTTCCACTGCCTTAAACACCGTCCACGAGAGCAGCCGTTTTTTGAGAGGGTCATACAGCAGCAAAATTCCCGACACGGTGGAAAAAGAAAGCTGCCAACTGGCTGAAAATAAGTCCGCCGGCCGCACCAAAAGCAGAACAATTGCCGAAAGCGCAAGGGTATTCAGCGACCGAGTACGGCGGTTGATCATGACGGAAGCGAGAAAAAAACATGCCAAAAACAAGGCCCGAACCGTCGGCGGACGCGGCGGTACCACCAAGCCATAGCCGGTCAGCAGCACCAGACACACCACCGCTCGCATTGGTTTGCTCAGCCCCAAAAATCGACTCAGCCCCCACAGCGACCCAGCCAAAATCCCCACGTGCATTCCCGACAGACTGATAAAATGCGCCAGCCCGGTCCGTTGAAACGCGGCATAAACTTGGGCGCCGAGCTGAGTGCGTTGACCCAACAGCAGCGCCGCAGCCAGCATTGCACTTTCGTCGGGATACTCGGCCTCGGCAAACAATGCCCCATTGGCAAAATCCTGCAGGGTCTGCTGTAGGTTTGAAAGAAACCCATCGTGGTTGCGATCTAAGATTTCCACCCCTTCGGCGGCGGGAACCGATGCGCCCAATAGCACCCCTTTTTGATGCATATAGGCACGCATGTCAAATTGTCCTGGATTGGAAGGACCGTCAAAAGGGCTCAGCCAACAATATAACCGTACTCTGTCGCCCCGTTCAAGGTGATGGGCAATTTCGGCGACCTGAACACGAATCTGTCCTCTTGTGCTCCGCGGGCCGTCCGGTGTCTCCAGGCGTTGTACCGCCAGATAAAAACTGCTTTGCGGCGGCGTCGGAAAATACCGTCCAAAGACCCACCCGGAACGATCGGTATGATGAATCGGTGAAAGGATGACCCCTTCGAGCGTAGCCAGCCGACTTTCCTGGCCGACCAAACGGCTGATATGATCAGGCGGCGGCAAAGCAAACGCCGCGTAGCGAAGCATCCCGGCTGCGATAAACATTCCCGCCGCGGCAAGCGAACAGCAACTGAGCCGAAGGTTCGGTTGAAAGAGCCAAAGGCGACACACACCAAACAGGGCCGCAGCCGCACCTCCTGCTATTAGGCCCACAAAGACGCAGGGGCGGAAAAAATGCTGCACAATGATGCCGAGGATAAGCGCGATGGCCAACGGTATCAGCGGGGCGGTGCCGAATATGATGTCAGCAGCGGATGTGGTTTTTCGGTGCGGTTCCAGAAACCGCTCCAGATTATGCCGCACTAAACTGTCTTGATCGAAACGCCTTGCAAACACGCAGGCTGCCCTCCTTGCCGGCGGCGTCAGTGTGTCGGTTCGATGCGTTCCTTTCCGCCCATATACGGCCGCAAAACCGCCGGGATGGTAACTGTTCCGTCGGCGTTTTGATACAACTCCAAAATCGGAATCAGCACACGCGGCGAGGCAATCACGGTATTGTTTAACGTATGACAAAAGACGTTTTTGCCGTCTTCGGTTTTATAGCGCAGATTCATCCGACGTGCCT
>JAAYQH010000361.1 GCA_012519365.1 Planctomycetota bacterium
CCTGAATTGGCGAAGCAAGCAATTGAACGACTATTACTACGGCGTGGAACGCAAGGAAGCGACGGCGTGGCGGCCGGCCTACAACGCAGGCGACTCGGTCGGGCTGCTGACGTCGCTGCGTGTGGATTATCCGTTAAACGAGCGGTGGAATTTGTTTGGTGTGGTTTCGGCGGAGTGGCTTGGGTCAGAAATTACCGACAGCCCTATCGTCGATCAGGACTATCGGATGAGTGTTCTTATCGGAACATTGTACCGTTTTTAACTTTTTTTCTTTTTTTCCTTTTTTGGGGTTGACGCAAGGGGGAAAATTTCGTAAAATTGTTTCTATGAATAGAATCAAAACAGACAAGTGGGCATGGTGGCGTGAACCTGAGGATACGGCCGACAGGTAGCGACCCCCTTTTTGTCTGATTGAGGAGAATCCATTTGGAAAGCAACCTGCGGCGATGTCGTCAGGTTGCTTTTTTTATGCCATTTGGGCGCGTTATCCGCGAAAACGACGATTGAGAAAAAGAGGATTACCACTATGAGAGAGTACGAAAAACGCATTCATCGGGCCAAACCGGGGCAGATTATCCCGATGGTGCGGGAAATTGATATTACCTGTCCGGTGGATTTTTTTGCTCGGCTAAGCGATTACGGGCGGAAAAAGCACTGCTGTCTGCTCGAATCTCGGGATTACCTGACCGAAGGCGACGGCGGAGAATTGACCTTTGGCACGGCCAATCCGGCGCTGTATCTGACCGGTCGGGGTGATCGGTTTTACATCGAGGCTCTGACGCCTACCGGTCGGCGGATGCTGGGGTATTTGGCCGAGCATCGAGACCGGTTTGCGTTTTGCAAGAGCGTTGACTTCACCGAGGAGCGAATCACCGGTCAACTGCAGGCCAATGAAGGCGTGATGGATGAGCAATCGCGGCTGAAATGCACCAATCAGATGGATGTGCTGCGGGCAGTAGGATTTGCGTTTGAACTGGCCAGCAAGCCGTTTCGTGTAACTTGCGGGCTGGTCGGAGCGTTGAGTTATGATTTTATCGATCAGTTTGAAAAACTGCCGGCCAATGCCCAGGACATCCTTAACAATCCCGACTATGAGCTGTATTTTGCGGACAATATCTTTTTGATGGATCATCGTAAGGGCAAAGGCTATGTCATTGTCAACGCGATGATTACCAACGGCGACCGCGATGAGGTGTGCCGGCAGGCCAGCGCGTGCTTTGAGAGTTATTTTGAGCGGGCCTCGGCCGCGCGTCCGGAACCGCGACCGCCGGCCGATGTAACCGCCTCGCCCTGTACCGACACGACGCAGGACGAATACGAGGCGATGGTGCAACAGGCCAAGCGGCACATTCTCGACGGGGATATCTTTCAGGTCGTCTTGAGCCGAACGATCACCGAGCCGTGTCCCGCCGAGCCGCTGGATGTGTATCGGCAGCTTCGCAAACTCAATCCGTCGCCGTATATGTTTTACATCAACACCCCATCGACGGTGCTGATGGGCGCCAGTCCGGAGTTGAATCTGCGGGTCAGCGGCACCAACGGACGGACGGTGGAGATTCGCCCTATCGCCGGGACCAAGCCCCGCGGCCGAGTCAATGGCAAAATCGACCCCGATACGGACATTCGCAACGAAGCGGAGTTGAAGCTGGATCGCAAGGAACTGGCCGAACATATGATGCTGGTGGATCTGGCACGCAACGACATCGCCCGTGTCGCTCGGCCGGGCAGTCGAATCGTCAATGAAATGCTGATTACCGAGCGGTACGAGTCGGTGATGCATTTGGTCAGCAACGTCAAAGGCAAACTTCGCAGCGATACGGACGCCCTGAGCGCGTATCTGGCGACGATGAACATGGGCACACTGACCGGGGCACCGAAGATTGAGGCCATGAAAATTATTCGACACCTGGAAAAAAACAAACGCGGCTATTATGGCGGCGCCGTGATGTATCTGACCGTTGACGGGCAGTTTGACAGCTGTATTACCATCCGCAGTCTGCAAATTCGCGACCATATGGCCTATATTCGGGCCGGAGCCGGCATTGTGCATGACAGCGTGCCGACGACGGAATTTCACGAAACCGAACATAAAGCCCAATCCTGTCTGAAGGCCGTTCGTACCGCGGCGGCCCGCACAAACGCAAACGGAGGCTCCCAATGAGTAGGCATTCCGCCAAGGTGTTGTTTATCGATAATTTCGATTCGTTTACGTATAACCTGGTTGATGAGTTTGCCAAACGCAACTGCCCGACCACGGTGTATCGTTCCGATACCCCGCTGAAGGAGTTGATTCGCGCGGCGGAGGCCTTTGAGCCGGATTTGCTGGTACTTTCACCGGGGCCGGGCACTCCTTCTGCGGCGGGGGTAACGCTGGAGGCGATTGATTATTTTCACGACAAGATATGCCTGTTCGGGGTGTGTCTGGGGCATCAGGCGATTGTGCAGTATTTCGGCGGCCGGATCG
>JAAYQH010000362.1 GCA_012519365.1 Planctomycetota bacterium
CACGCTGGCTTGCCTTGCTGAATACCGCCGAGCCGCCTCTGGCCGAGCGCATCGTAACCATGCTCGGCCGCCGCGGCGACCGCACCGCCCTGCCGACGGTATTGGAGCGAATTCAGGACAAGGACGACCGTGTTGCCGCCGCTGCGATGACCGCCGCCATTGAGCTCAATCAAGACCAGGCCATCCAGGCCATCCTCGCGATGCTCTGTACAGCCGACCGCCCCCAGCAGATTGCCGAGGGAGTAGATGTCCTGATGCGGTTGCCCGGCCAACAAGCCCTCCAGGCCGCCGCCCAATCTCTCGAGGCAATGCCGGCCACCAGCCGAATCGCAGTCATCCAAGGCCTGGCCAACCGCCGCGCCGCTGCTTTTGGCCCTTATCTGCTCCGACAAGCCGCCGATGCCGACCCGGCCGTCCGACGTGCCGCCATTCGGGCATTGGCTGTTTGTGCTGCGCCTGACGATCTGCCGACCCTTCTGTCGCTGATGCTCAAAACCCAGGACCCTGCCGAGCAGGCCGGACTTCAACGCGCAGTCGTCGCCGCGGCCAACCAAAACCCCGACGCCGAACACCGCGCCGCCGCCATTCTCCAGCGTCTGTCCCAGGCCGATCAGACCGAGACAATCCTCCTCGTCCGCACCCTCGGCCAAATCGGCGGCACGGACGCCCTAAAAACCATTCAGCCCCTCCTCAAAAGCGATAACCCCGACCTTAAAGACGCCGCCATTGGCGCCCTGGCCGACTGGCCCGACCTCTCGGCCCTTGATGATTTAATGCAAATCGTCCAAACCGAAGAACTCCGCTGCCAAGTCATCGCCCTGCGCAGCGCACTGCGTCTGATGCAGAACAACCCCCTGCCCGACCGCCAAAAAGTCCAACGGGCCAAACAAGCCTTACAGGCCGTCTCCCGCAGCGAAGAAAAAGAACGCATCCTCTCCTTTCTCAGCCAAATCAAAACCCTCAGATCACTGACCGCCGCCGCCGGCTGTCTGGCCGAGGAGGACTCCTCGCTCCGCTCGGCTGCCGCCGTCGCCGTCGCACGCATCGCCCTGCCCGATGACACCCATCCGGGACTGACCGGCGTCTATGTCGCCACGGTACTGACCGACGCCCTCAATGCCCTGCCGGATGAAACACTCCAACAGCAGGTCCGCGATTACCTGGCCACCCTGCCCCCGACGGCTGAACCGGTCACCAAAACACCCCCCGACGGCTTTACCGCCCTGTTCAACAGCAAAGACCTTACCGGCTGGCAAGGTGTCCTTCTGCCGCCCTATGACAACCCCCTTCGCCGGGCACACCTGACCGACGCCCAGCGCGCCGAATTGCAAGCCCAGGCCGACACCCTGATGCGAAAGCACTGGCACATCCGTGACGGCGTCCTCTTCTTCGACGGCCAGGGCTTTAGCCTATCAACCCTCGAAGACTACAAAGATTTCGAATTGTATGTCGATTGGAAAATCGCTCCCCACGGCGACAGCGGCATCTACCTCCGCGGCTCACCCCAAGTACAAATCTGGGACCCCGCCGACTGGCCCGAAGGCTCCGGCGGACTGTACAACAATCAAAAAAATCCATCAAAACCCCTCCTCTGCGCCGACAACCCCGTCGGCCAATGGAACACCTTTTACATCCGCATGATCGACCACTTCGTCACCGTCTACCTCAACGACACTCTGGTCGTGGACAATGTCATCCTCGAAAACTACTGGGATCGCTCCCGCCCGATCTTTGCCGCCGGCCCGATTGAACTGCAATGCCACGGCGACCCCGTCTGGTTCAACAACATCTTCGTCCGCCGTATCCCGCCCCACGAAACCGGCTGGACGGCCCTGTTCAACGGCCGGGATCTGACCGGCTGGATCGGCGACACCGCCGGCTATCGCGTTCAGGACAACACCCTCTTCTGGCACGGCGGCGGCAACCTCTACACTGAAAAACAATACGGCGACTTTCATTTCAAATGCGACTTTCGCCTTTCCCCCGGCGCCAATAACGGCATCGGCATTCGCGCACCCCGCCAGGGCGACCCCGCTTATCACGGCATGGAAATCCAACTCCTTGATGACAGCGCAGAGCAGTACGCCAACCTCAAGCCCTATCAATACTGCGGCTCGGTCTATGGCGTCGCCCCGGCCAAACGCGGCCACCTCAACCCTGTCGGCCAATGGAACGCCATCGAAATCATCGCTCGCGGTCCCCGCATCACCGTCATCCTCAACGACAGCGTCATCGTAGATACCGATCTGACCGACGCCATCCGGAACGGCACAATTGACGGCCGCGAACACCCCGGCCTGAACAGCCCAAAAGGCCACATTGTCCTGCTCGGACACGGCAGCGAAGTGGCCTTTCGAAACCTCCAAATCCGTGAACTGTAAACCGCAGCTCAAACAATAACGCCTATACCGAAAAGGACAATACAAATGAATCGCAGAACATTCTTCAGCACTGCCGCTGCCGCAGCCTCGGCACTTACCCTTACATCAAAAACAGCCGCCCAATCAGACTCCCCCGCCGGCAGCAACACCGGCCGTCCCAACCGCATCGCCGCGGCCACGTATTCCTTTTGGCATTTTGACCCCAGCCGTCGGATGCCGATCGACCAGTGCATGCGCCACTCCGCCGAGATGGGCTTTGACGCCGTCGATATTCTCCACGCCCAGATGACCAACGAATCCAACGCCGCCCTCCAGTCGCTCAAACAACTGGCCCTGCGGCTGGGCCTGGACCTATGCAACCTCAGCACCCATCAGGGCTTTGTTACCCCCGACCCCGAACGCCGACAGCGAAGCGTGGATCATACCCTCCGCTGTATCGACATCGCCTACAAACTGGGTATCCCCTGCATCCGCATCAGTGCCGGACGGTGGGGCACATCCGCCAGTTTCGATGAATTAATGGCCAACAAAGGCATCGAACCGCCCCTGCCCGGCCACACCGACGAGGACGCCTACCCCTGGGTCATTGAAAGCCTCGAAAAATGCCTGCCCGCCGCCGAACAATGCGGCATAACCTTGGCGCTGGAAAATCATTGGGGACTGGCACGAACCCCCGAAGGCCTCCTGCGGATTGTCAACGCCATTGATTCCGAATGGCTCAAGGTTCTTATGGACACCGGAAATTTCCTCGAAGACCCTTACGATAAACTCGAAAAAATCGCCCCCCAGACCGTCTTTGTCCAAGCCAAAACCTACTTCGGCGGCGGCCTGTGGTACACCCTCGATCTGGACTACGACCGCATCGCCGCTATCCTCAAAAAACACAACTACCAAGGCTACATTTGCCTCGAATTCGAAGGCAAAGAAGACTGGCGCACCGCCATCCCGAAAAGCCTCAACCTCCTGCGAAAGGCCTTCGCCTAAAAACACCCCCGCAGATTTTTAACGCCGCGTTCGGATTTCTGACAACCTATCCCCTCTTGTCATCCCGAGCGCAGCGAGGGACCTATTCCTCTCTGTCATCCCGAGCGCAGCGAGGGACCTATTCCTCTCTGTCATCCCGAGCGCAGCGAGGGACCTCTTCCTCTCTGTCATCCCGAGCGCAGCGAGGGACCTCTTCCTCTCTGCCATCCCAACCTCCCATCCTGTCATCCCGAGCGCAGCGAGGGACCTATTAAAACACCCCCGCCGACAGGCGGCTCCTTGCCCCCCATCACAGACAGGACAAACCTGACATAAATCCTCCAATCAAAACCGACATTTCAATTCCAAGCGTTATCCTCCCCTGTTTCTAAACAACTTTTTTCCTTGAAATCACCTTGCTGCGTCATTAAACTGAATACCCTAAAAGCAATTTTTTTGAAATGTTTTGAGCGATTTTGACCAAAAATCGCATTTTCAAAACGCAGCAAAACCCGCGTTTTTACGTAAAAAAATGAGCATCTCCCCTGCCGGGGCAACCTGGAGGAGTGACCGAGTGGCTTAAGGTGACGGTCTTGAAAACCGTTGTGGGGCAACCCACCGGGGGTTCGAATCCCTCCTCCTCCGTTCGGCTTTTTCGGCCAAAAACCCCGTTTTTTCGCTCGAAATCGGGGTTTTTTCTGTTTCGCCGCTGTCCGTTTTTGACCCCTCTTGAGTGCCAGAAAATGACACCAAATGCCCCGAAAAGTCAAAGTTTTTTGTAAGCTGGTTTGTAAGCGAATCGGGGCCAGCTTCAGCCGGTTTCCCGTCCGTTCCGGTCGCCTTTTGCTGTTCGGTTTCTGGGCCGCTGTCAAAGCCCGGCAAGCGATCGATTGCCGCTTGTTCAGACCCCCGCAAGGTGTGGGTATAGACCCCAAACGTCAAAACAGGTGTTGAATGTCTTAAAAGGCTCTGGGCCGTTTTTACGTCAACCCCGCTTTGGGCCAGCAGGCTTGCGAATGAATGGCGCAGGGCGTGAAAATCCAGCTTGCCCGTGCCGTCATCAGCGGGGTCAATTCCCGACGCTGTCAGGTCTTGTCGAATCATTCTTGCAACCGATTGAATCCGGGGCATTTTGAAAACCGCCGCCGCAGGGGTCTTGCCAGACAGAAAAGCCCCCAGCCGTTCCGCTGTATCGGCCCGCAGGGGCAGGCTTGCCGCTTGCTTGTTTTTTGTGTGCTGCTCGGCCAGCGTAACCGTTCGGCCCGCAAGGTCAATATCAGATACTTTCAGGGCCGCAAGTTCGCTTGCCCGCAAGCCCGTTTCGACCGCCAGCCGATACAGCATCGACCGTTCGGGGCCGGTCATTCCCGCCCGGTCGGGGCCGCCCTCTGTGCTGTTCAGCAGCGTCTTGATTTCGTCCGCTGTCAGTGCCCGCCGGGGGGCCGTCTTGACAACTCGGCCAGCGGACAGGTGCGCCAGCGG
>JAAYQH010000363.1 GCA_012519365.1 Planctomycetota bacterium
AAACAGCCGCAAGGACTCAAGAGTTTGATTCATTTGGGCTGTCTCTTGAATCCCTTCAAGATACGATTAAACAGGGTATTTTAATCATCAATGGCCGCCGATTGTATCGGTGTGATCGGCATAAACTTCGTGCATTATTTAGCCCTCCAGGATCATCGGTTGTCGCGGTTTATGCGGCGCCTGAACTGACCGAAGGCACAGAATTAGCCAGGTTAACTTTACAGCATCAGATTGTCGGTTTTCGCCGGTTGTTTGAGGATATGATTGAACCGACGTCAGATAAGAATTCAGAATTTCCGCAATTTTTATATTTTCCACCAGAGGTGGTAAGGCAATTAAAAAAACAGAAAATTATTCCTCTTGATATTAAAGTCTTACGGCAGCACCTTGCCGAGATGCAACTGCCAATTCGATATTTTCGAATTGGCGCAGAGGTTAACGACCTCAATACTTCAGAGGGGATGCTTTGCCTGTTGGATCAAATCGACCCTTCTCGATTAAACCGCACAGCAGCCTCGGCTTCCATCGCTCCGAGCGCTCGTTTGGTCGGACCCGTATGGATTGGTTCAGATGTTCGAATCGATGAGGAGGCGTTGATCGTCGGTCCGGCGATTGTCGGCGATAAAACTGTCATTGGGAAAAAGGCTGTCATTCAAAATGCCATTATCGGCCCGAATGTCGAAATTAAGTCTGATGATTTTGTCGCCGCTGCGATTTATACCCGCTCTCACTCTCATACGTTGCCGCACACGGCGTTTTCTTTTGGGTTCAGGCGTCCTTGGCAGGGAGAACGATTTCGCCGTTGGCCGGTGTGGTCATATCCGCGTCTGGGTAAACGCATTTTTGATCTGGCTTTTTCGCTGTGCATTTTGCTGTTGGTCAGTCCGATTTTGCTTATCGTGGCCGGTCTGGTCAAATTGACCAGCAAAGGCCCGGTCTTTTATCGCGCCCGCCGACAGGGCCTTCACGGCAAAGAGTTCAACTGCTTAAAATTTCGCACGATGATGGTTCAGGCCGACACCCTGCAGGAGCGATTACGAGTGGTCAATCAGGTGGACGGCCCGCAGTTTAAGATTGACAACGATCCTCGCATCACCGGCCTTGGCCAATTTCTGCGGGATACGTGCATTGACGAATTGCCGCAGTTTTTTAATGTGCTGGCCGGCCAGATGAGCGTCGTCGGCCCGCGCCCCTCGCCGGAAAATGAAAATGAATCCTGTCCGGCCTGGCGCGATGCTCGCCTGTCAGTACGTCCGGGCATCACCGGCCTGTGGCAGTTGTACCGCACCCGACAGGAAGGACAAGATTTTCAGGAATGGGTCTATTACGATACCCAATATGTTCGAAATGTGTCATTTCGGCTGGATCTGTCCATCTGTATGAAAACCGCCGCCAAACTGATCAATACCTTTCTTGACCAGTTTGGTTAAGGGTTTGGCGTTTTCGTGAAATATCCCTATCCTGTCGTTTTTCATAGCGGCAGGATTTTTTTGTTGCCATATCCGCCGCAGCACGTTAGAGTGTTGCTCGTTCTTTAGACAAATTAAACATTGGCTTAAGGTTCAGCCTTTTTTCGGCTGAATAGGTCAAAAATGGGAACACGGTGAAAATCCGTGACGGTCGCGCCGCTGTGTGTGTCCGCTGCCGAAGCTCTTTGCTTTCGACAAATCCGCCAGAAAGTGTCCCACTGTCCACGTTGTGGATGGGAAGGGTCTTGGCGGTAGGATACGAGTCAGAAAACCTGCCTTAACGCCAAATTGTGTACGTGTGTTCTCGCGATTGGGACACGGCGGCCTGTCGATTCATTTCATGCATCCGCGGTAGGGGTGTTCTGGATAGAGAAATTCGACAGAGACTAAAAATTTCGAAGCCGTTGCTCCTCTTGCGGAGCAGCGGCTTTTTTATTCTCTTCAGGTTCTGCGCGAAACGGAGCCGGAAAGGAGGTGAATCCGGAAACACAAACATAGATAACAGGTATCGTGATTATTTCCACCGCCCTCGGCCGGATGCCGGGGGTCAACATGGCCAAGGATGGCCGCGATTATGCGGTCTGCCAACGGTTGCGGCTATCCGGCCATGCAAAAAACAAAGGGGCAACGTAAAGTAAAAAACAGAAAAAAAATGAAAGGATAACAATGAACAAACTATCTTTGGAGTTGCTTGGGGTGATCATCGCAGTACTGTGTGTTCCGAATGCCGGGGCGTATCTGATTCAAGGACTTGATTTGAATATCGACTATTGGGCCGGCGCCGGTGCTTATGAAAGTGTAATCGTGATCGATTGGAACAATACCAACGGTCCCTACCAGAGCGAATTTCATTGTTTCGGATTTCGCTGGGACGATCCGCAGATTACTGTTAAAGATGCTTTGACAGCCTTAGAGGCCGCCGGGCCGCTGGCAATCAGCTTCGCCTATGGCGGCGGGGTTA
>JAAYQH010000364.1 GCA_012519365.1 Planctomycetota bacterium
TGTCCACCACATCACAGCGCGCCACCTCCGCCCGACCCGACGGCTTTACCTATTATGGCTCAGCCTGGTATGAACGCCAACGCGCTGAGAGCCGAACCCCCGCCGACAGCAGTCGGGCCACGGCGTCGCTGCGGGAGCGAACGATAGAGCCGATTCGTGTGCCTCCCGCGCGGGATCTGGACAGCCGCACGCAGACGCCGGACAGAGGGCGAACGGTATCCGACCGCATCGAGCGAGTCATCAGCCCCGACCAAACCGCTGTCACTGCTTCGACGGCCTTATCCGGTGCTCGTCCCGCCCGTGACCATTCCGATGATGGAGCGGTCGATTTGCGGCAGACTGTCCGTCCGTCCAGCCGCCAGCAGAGCGAACGCAGCGCCGATGCATCGGGCGGGACGCTCGCGTCGGCTTCGGTACCGGTTCGAACGGCCGAGGACCGCTCCACCTTACGACGCGACGGTGTCGGGCGGGGCCAGATGCGTCCGGCGGGAACAGAGGCCGTGGCAAGCTACTCCCGTCCGTCCCACGAGCCGGCCAGCCGCGTCGTGATTAACGGCGACAATAATATCATTGTGCAGGGCGATATTTCAGTCCGTCAAACGCGGCCTTACATCACGCCGCACCACATTAAAAGCATCCACCACATTCGCACAAGCCCGTACTGGGTTTCATGCGGCAGCGGATTTGTATTCCACTGGTCGAATCGAAGTTGCGGCGTGGTGGCAGTGGTTCCATTTTATAACTGCTACGGCGTTACGTATTACTATCCGCGTTATCACCGCCGGTTTGTCTTTGTCAGTTTGGGCGGCTACTGGCCGAGCTATCGCTATGTGCGATATTACTGGTATGGAGCACACCCCTATTATTGGTATGGCTCATACGTCTTGACGCCCCCGACCGTGCATAACACGTACAACACCTACAACACCTATACCACCGCGCCAACGACCGGCTCGGCTTCGGCCATGTATTCGACCGAGGGCGACTACCACTATGATCCGGCGGTGGATGACTTCAGCGACGTGCGGCAGCGGCTGGCAGCCGAACAGGATGCGGTGGATGTGCCGTACTTCCAGACCGCGGCCGATTTGTGCTTTGCCCATGCGGTCGAGTTATTCGAGGCCGGCAATTACGACGACGCCGCCAAGCAGTTTGCCGAAGCGATCAAGTTGTCGCCGGATGATTCGATTTTGCCGTTTACCTATGCCCAGGCCCTGTTTGCGATGTGCCGATACGACGAGGCAGCCGATGTGCTGCGTGCAGCAATGGCCCGCATTCCTGCAGAAGAGCCGACGGTGTATTATCCTCGCGGGCTATACGCCGATGACAAGGTGCTGACCGACCAGGTTGCCGCCCTGGAATCGGCCCTGGCCGCTCAGCCGAATAATACCGACTACCATTTGTTGCTGGGCTATCATTATCTGGCCCTGGGCGAATACGAAAAGGCGACCATCCTGCTGCATCAGGCCGCGGTCGATGAGAAGAATCTGGACGCGGTGGCCAAGCTGCTCGATCTGGCGGACCGACTTCAAAGCGTTCAGGCCGAGGTGCTGTAAGCCGCCGGCCGTCAGGCCCGAATGGGCCGCTTGGCCGAGTGCCGCATTTGAATTGAAAGGCCACGCAGGCCGCAGACATTCATATCTGCGGCCTGTTATTTATCGTTCGTCGATGGGCGGCTCAGGAAACGGTACGGCCGCCTGGGCTACCGCCTGTCCGAGCCAGGCAATGACGCGACCGAGATGGTTCATATTGCGAAGCGCTTCTTCATCGTTGAGCACCTCGCCTTTGTTGAGCCCTTTGCCAAAGTTCCAGTAAATCGAGCCCGGCACAATCATCGAGGACATCAGAAACATATGGTTGATGCTGTCAAAGGCGTGCGTGGCCCCGCCGCGACGAACGGCCGCGACCGCAGCGCCGATCTTGCCCTTGAGCAGACCGTCGTTGGCCGTCGACACCAGGCCAGCCCGATCCAGCAGGGCCTTTATCTCGGCAGAGACGTCTGCAAAATAGGTCGGCGTGCCCACAATGACGGCATCGGCGGCATAGATCGCTTCCAGAAAGTCGTTCATCGCGTCATTTTCCACCGCGCAGCGCTTGTTTTTGCGTTCAAAACACTGATAGCAGGCCGAGCAGCCTCGGACCGCACGCCCGCCGATCTGAAGCAGCCGGCAGTTCCAGCCCGCCTGTTCGAGCGGCTCAAGCACTTTTTTGAGCAGCAGTTCTGTATTTCCGCCCGCTCGGGGACTGCCGTTGATGGCGATCGCTGTCAAGGGGTTTTGTCTTTTCATAGCATCTCCAGTCAAATTCTCTAACGCAGCTGAATCGTCAACCGTTACTGAATCGCATTATAAACATCCGCGTTCAAAATGCCAGCATTCTTTTGCTGTAGCTGCTCGTGTCGAGCGGACAAACGGCACCTTCAAGCGCAGCTTGTGGGTGCCGGGGGGTTGCGTGGTTTTCATCGTTTATATCCTTATCGTTTCGGAAAATGGTTCAGATTGATGTCCAGCGGGCCGTCGCCCTGGCCGTGCATCTGCCGATAGCTGGAATAATACCATTCCTGCGGCCACTGCACAAGACCCCGCCTGACAGGGTTGGCATGGATGTAGCGGACGCTGTTGGTGGCTGCCGCATGGGTGAAGATGTTGCGATCATAGCCGCCACCGTCCTGCCAGAATCGCAGCGTTTGATGTTTTTGTCCGGTTTTCAGACATTCCAGCACGTCCGGGCGGCGCTGCCGCAGCCAGTTGATCGCCCTGCGGCTGACGCTTTGCTTGATGCTTTTGAGAATCGCCGAGATCGAATAGACTTCTTGGGTCGGATAAATCAGCAAATGCAGGTGTTCGGGCATGAACACATACGCCCATACGTCAAAGCGGTGTGTGTGCTGAGCCGCCCGAACAGCCTCGGCCAGATAGTCGCAAAACGTCGGGTTCTTCAGCAGCGGCAGTCGGCCAAAACAGCTAAACGTCAATTCGTGCCCGTGGCCGGGTACATTGTACCGTTTGCATCGCTTTTCGAATGTGCCGGTGTCTTTCAACCCCATACGACCTGCTCCCTGCCCGGCACCCACAAGCTATCGCTTGAAGGTGCCACCCGTTTTTCATTGATTATTGACGATTGATTATTAGTCAGCCTTAAAGAGCCCACACGTCGTCTTTAATCTGCTAATAACTATGAACGGTTACGTTTGCCCCTGTTTTTCAATATTTGACATAAGGTATTCATATTACACCAACTCCGTAGGCAAGGAATGAGAACAATGCGGCCCCGATAAAATATAATAATCTATAAAGTAAACAGGGTAGTACTCCGTCAATGCTAATATTATGAAGATAATTTGATTGTTTTGCCGATGTACCAAGCAAAGAAACCTTTTTGCATGGAGGCAGAACAATGGGAACACGCAAGTATATTGTGACTTTGACAAGTGAAGAACGTAAGCGTTTAACCCGGCTTGTGTCCAGCGGCAAGGATAA
>JAAYQH010000365.1 GCA_012519365.1 Planctomycetota bacterium
GGTTCATTTGTCCGACCATTACGCCCAGTCCCATCCCGATGAGGATTTCGCAGAGACATTCGCCGTCTGGCTGAACCCGCACGCGAGGTGGCGCAGCAAGTATCGCGACTGGCCCGTCCTCAAAAAACTCCTCTACATCGATTCGCTGATGGGCAAAATCGCCAACACCGACCCAACGGTACAGCCGGACACCCCTGCGCCATGGTCGGCTGCCCGGATGACCTCGACCCTGCAAGCCTATTACGAACGCAAACGCAAGGCACTGGGGGCGGACTTTTACGGCTATTATGACAATTGCCTGCGCCGGCTGTTCAGCACACAAAGGTACGGCCCGCCGGACATGCCGGCCGCCCAGCTGCTGCGGACTCATCGGCGGCTGCTGGTCCGTCAGGTCGCCCAATGGACCGAACATCGCAAGTACAACATCGACCAACTGGTCGGACGATTGATTGACCGCTGCGAGCAGCTTGAGCTTTATGGGCGACCTAACGATTTGGTCGGCCTGACAGCACTGCTAACCGCCATCGCCGGAAGAACCTTTCGCCCCGACAGGAGAGTCTCACGATGAAAACCCATCGCCTGGATATTACCGTCCTCGTCGACGGCGCCGAAATCTTTCCAGAGGACCCTCAGTACGAAGGTGAGCCGATCGTAACGACCACCGAATATCACGTCGTTCAGTCGCTTCGGCAAATCGGCCATCGGGTCACCGTCCTGGGCGTGGATATGAATTTACCAGATATTGTCAAGACCCTTTCCGAGGCTCCGCCGGATCTGGTGTTCAACCTGACCGAGCAATACGGCGGCGACCGTACGTTTGACAAAAATATCGCGGCCTGCCTTGAATTGCTGGAAATTCCGTTTACCGGAACCGGGGCAATGGGCTTGATGCTCTGTCGCGACAAGCGACTGTGCAAGCAATTGCTTGGTCTTCACAAAGTCCACGTACCGGCGTTTTTGTCGTTTCCAACCCGCCGGCGGGTGCGGGTGTCCGGCAAATTGCACTTTCCGATGGTCGTCAAGCCCGCACTGGAAGACGGCTCCGAGGGAATCGCCAACGCCTCTGTCGTCTCGACTGCCGAGGCCCTTCGCGAGCGGGTGGAATTTGTCCACGCCCGATGGAACCAACCGGCTATCGCCGAAGAGTACATCCCCGGCCGCGAGTTGTATGTTAGTCTGCTTGGCAATCGGCGTCTTCGCGTGCTGCCGGTGCGGGAATGCGTTTTCGGCGCCACGGCCGAAGAAGGCCCGACCATGCTGACCTATCGGGCCAAATGGAGTGATGAGTATCGGGAAAAGTGGAAGATCGATTTCGAATTTGCCGAACTGGCCCCGGCGATGGAGGCGAAGATTCAAAAGATTGGCAAAAAGGTGTATCGTATTCTGCATCTTCAGGATTACGGCCGCATTGATCTGCGGCTGCGCCCCGACGGGCGGGTAGTCGTCCTCGAGGCTAACCCCAACCCTGACATCGCATACGGCGAAGAAGTAGCCGAGGCTGCCGAAAAAGCCGGCATAGATTATGAATCTCTGCTTCAGCACATCGTGAGGCTGGCCTTGCGCCGATTTTATAAAAACGGCTGAGCAGCAAGCGGTCCGGGTTTGCGTGCAACAGTCAAGGTCACGATGCCGCCTGTCAAAAGGCGACAATGACAATCCACAAAACCTGCCCCAGCCAGTTCCTCCTCCAGTCGTACTGTCTTGTGCCAGTGGTCAATGGAGCGGGCCAGATACCGCAGCGGCTCAGCATCGCCGATTACCACACGCCCGGCCATCGGCATCACACGCGACAGATACGCCCAATACACGCTCCGAAGCAGACCAAAACGAGGCAATGAGAACTCACAGATGCCCACCTGACCGCCGGGCGCCAGCACACGAAAAACCGCAGCCAAAACCCTCGCGCGATCGGGGATATTGCGTAACCCAAACGCACACGTAACCGCCGCAAACATGCCCGGCTCAAAAGCCAGCGCCGCGGCGTCCTGCACACTCAGACGAAGCGTCTTGCCCCTTAATCGGCCACGGCCGGCCCGTCGAATCCGTTTTTCCTGCGCCAGTTGAATCATCGTCTCACTGCAATCAATCCCCCATACGCAGTGGACCGGTGTATGGATAAGCACCGACAAGGCCATATCACCCGTGCCGCAGCAGATATCCAACACCGCATCATCGGCCTTCAGGACCAGCGTCTGAGCCAGCTGCTTTCGCCAATAGCGGTCTATGCCCAGACTGAACAAATGATTGCAGCGGTCGTAACGGGCGGCAATCGTCGAAAACAGCGCTTGGCTCGGCGGTTTGTCGGCAGGAGTCGGTGTCATCGTATCGGCCACAACACAAAGATAATCACATCCCACAAGGCATGAGAAATAATACACGGCCACAGCCGCTCGGTGGCCATAAACAGCACCCCCCAAAAGGCCCCTCCAATCGCCGCCGCGGCAATCAGCATCAGGTTAAACGACCCAATATGTACCCCCGCATAGACGGCCGTGCCCAGGACAAAACCGCACAACAGCCCATACCGTCCGCACAACCGCCGCAGCACAAATCCCCGCCAGAAGATCTCTTCGGCCGGCCCGATCAATACCACCAGCAACAATCCAATCAGCCGGGCATCCGTCCCCTCACGAATGGTATAGATCGCGTTGACCTGATCGGAGGCAAACGGCAGGATCTCGCTTGCAAGACAATGCCCAACCCAAAAGATAAGATACAAAAGAAAGCCCGATA
>JAAYQH010000366.1 GCA_012519365.1 Planctomycetota bacterium
CGGCTCGTTGTTTCTCAGACAAATTGCCGATGCTGCCATGCGACCGAGGCAGCAATCCGGATGTTCAGATACATACCTTTTTAGTTTGTCCTCGGCCTGAATCATTTCGTGATTGGCCAAATGGTCAATGACAGCGGCAAGTTGTTCTTTTGCGGCGAGTTCGTTATCAAGTCGCGGGAGGTTCTGATCCAGCCAGTGCCATATCAATTCCACCGTGTCTATGGCGATTCCTTTTCCAAAAATCTCAAGCAGTTTGCACATTCGGTCTTCCGGTCAAGTCGTTAAAGATTCTCGTTCATAGTTGCCAATCCTGTATCGACTGAAGACCGAAGGCGTTTAAGGAGTTACTTTGAAAAGAATCCGCCCAATGCACATTTCTCGCCGAGTTTGTGCGGTTTGCGCAGACTATATCGCTTGTACGGCACTGCTGACAATCCTCCAGCCGGAGGCATCAACTCTGCCTGCAAGGTCCTATAAAATCGTATTATTGGTGGGCCTGTTGGACGTTTTGCTCGATTTCTGTCAAATAAGCCAGAGTCCGCTCGAGTTTATCGGTCAGATGTTTGAGGCGCAACATGGTCCTGACTCGCGTCAGCAATTCCCATTTATTGATAGGCTTACTTATGAAATCATCCGTCCCGCATTCGATTGCACGCTCAATGTCCCCGATTTCGTTAAGGGCCGTGACCATGATAATGGGGATATCGCTTGTTTGAGGGTTGTTTTTTAGCCGGCGACAGACCTCAAAACCGCTGATTTTGGGCATCATTACATCCAGCAACACCAAATCCGGCGGGTCGTTTTGCACGATTTCCAAGGCCTCCATGCCCCCTTGGGCGGCAATGGTGCGACAATCCAAGTCCTCAAGATAGGCAAGAACCAATTCAAGATTGTGCGGATTATCATCAACCACAAGGATGACCGGTTTGTGGTTTTCATTCTGTACCATATCTATTATCCTTTCAATCACACAGGCTATTATTTTTACCGTTCAAGAAAGTTATCGCAACTGCCGATAAAGAATTATATGAATGTTATGGTATCCTTGATTTTAACGCGGATATAACAAAAATTCAATGCCAAATTCCACTGAGGGTAACATCTGTGCGACTGTTGGATAATCGACAAACCCTGCATCGACGATTGGACATACTTGAACAGACCAACCAGCATCTTCTAAATGCGCTCCATCAGGCCCAGCATCTGAGTGGTCTGGGGCTGGCCTGGTCGATTACGGCCCATGAGTTGAACAATCTGCTGACCCTGATGACCAATTATGCGCAACATGCGCTGCATTATCCCGACGACAAGGAACTGAGTACCAAGGCACTTGAAAAAACGGTGTTCATCGGCCAGCGCGCCGGTGAAATACTCGAAAAAGTGATGGATTTAGCCGCCGGAAAACCGATGAAAACCGACAGGGTGGAGGTTAGTGCCCTGCTGGAGGATGTGCTGCTGTGTATTGGACGTGATTTTGAAAAGGACAGCATTACACTGATACGTGATTGTCCGCCTGGTGTTTGGATTCAGGGGGATCGAGTTATGCTGGGGCAGGTGTTTTTGAATCTGATGCTGAACGCGCGTCGAGCGATGTTGCCCAAAGGAGGTACGTTGTATTTTGCCGCTCGGTCCACGGCGAATGGCACCCGCATCGAATTGACCGATACCGGCTGCGGGATGTCTGCGGCGACGTTGTCGCGTATTTTTGAACCGTTTTACGGCGACGACCAGAGCCAGCCGGACTATGACGGCAACGGATTGGGGCTTTATTTCTGCAAGCACATCTTAGATGTGCATCAGGGCAGCATTCAAGTGCAATCCGAGCCGCATCGCGGAACCACATTCAGGATTCTGTTGCCAGGTTCTTGATGAGACGGTATAACTGCATACCGTCTGTCAAGTCGAATAACGGTAAAACAGAGAGTGATTGTGGTAGTCTTTTTATTTCAATCAATATGGCAGCTTTTGGCGATGGGTGTTTTGCTGCTGGCCTCGGCGTTTTGTTCGGGCTCGGAGACCGCGTTTTTTCATCTTTCTCGCCGGCAGGTGCGCCAGTTCGCTGCCTCATCGGCACCGCTTGAACGGCTGGCGGCTTCGTTGCTGAGCGATCCTAATCGTCTTTTGACCGCCCTTCTGTTTTCCAATATGACGGTCAATGTGCTGTACTTTGCCGTGTCAAGTATGTTGTCTATTCAGGCGGGCCGGACCCTCGGCCTTGCAGCCGGAACCAGCATGGCAGCAGTCGGATTTCTGGCGTTGCTGCTGGGCGGGGAAATATTGCCCAAGTCGCTGGTTTATGCCCATACCTCCCGGTTTTGTCTGTTTGCTTGTCCGGCCTGTTATGTGCTGCTGCGGGTGCTCTGGCCGTTGCTGGCTTTTCTGGATTATGTGGTGGTCCAGCCCGCTGTGCGGCTGTTGGTGCATCCGGCGGCTCGGTCATCGCCGGTGACTGCCGAACAGCTCAGAATGCTGATGGACAAGACGCAGCGAAAAGGCTGGATCGGTGAAGATGAAAACCTGTTGTTGGCCGAGATTTTGAAATTTGGCTTTTTGAAGGTCCGACATATTATGCAGCCGCGGGTAGAAATGCCTGCATGTTCTGTAACGCTTGCGGCATCTCAAATTCGGGCGATGATGCTCCAGCATCGTTTGGTCAAAATTCCTGTCTATAAACACGATATCGATGGGGTTGTCGGCGCTGTTCATCTGCGTGATTTGCTGCTGAATCCCAATCGAAAACCGGCCAATTTGGTGCGTCCGGTGGTGTATGTGCCGGAACAAAAAAGCGTCGAGTCGTTGATTGAGTTTTTCCGGACCAGCGGCGAAGATATGGCGATTGTCGTAGATGAATACGGCGGCATCGCCGGTTGGGTGCGTTTTGAGCATATCATCGAACAATTATTGCGGCCTATGGAGAATGGAACAAAACAGAGCCCTATTAAGCAAATCGGCCCCTTTTCCTATCGACTGGAAGCAGATTTGTCCATTTACGATTGGAAGGATGCCTTTGGCATCAATCTGGAAGAGACCCATCTGACGACACTGGGGGGATTTGTAACCGCCCTGCTTGGCCGGATTCCCCGGCCCGGCGATGAAGCTCGGCTGAAAAATCTAAAATTTACTGTTGAGAATGTTCGCAACAATCGAATCCAAACCGTAGTGATGACGCTTGAACCGATTCTTGATACCGCCCCTTCACAAACGGAGGAGAAATCAACCCAATGATAAACACGTTGCTGCAGGTTGTTCTTATTCTGGGTCTGATTGCACTAAGCGCCTTTTTTTCCGGCAGCGAAACAGGCTTTTATCGACTAAGCCGATTTCGTCTGCGATTGGGAGTTGAAGAGCATCGGCCGTTCTATGACAAGCTGTTTAGTTTGGTTCGAGATGGACAAGCGACAATAATGTCTATCCTGATCGGCAATAACCTGGTGAGTTATGGTCTGACCAGTCTTGTAACCGTCTTGCTTTTTAGACGATTGGGCGATCAGCATCTGTCGGAGATATACGCGACGGTAATTTTGTCACCGGTTCTTTTCGTTTTCGGCGAGATGATTCCCAAAGTTCTTTTTTATCATTGGGCCGACTGGCTGATGCCGCGTTTGGCGTGGCTGTTATGGGGCGTTCATCAGGCTTTTTCGCTGACTGGAATTGTTGCGGCATTAGGATGGGTTTCTGACCGATTGTCGAGCCTCTTGGGACTGGGGACGCATACGGCCGCGGCAGTGGACGCCACGCAACGACATCAGGTTTTCCAGATCATTCACGAAACGCGAGAAGAAGGCCTGCTCAGTGAGGTCCAGCGGAATATGATCGCTCGTCTGCTGCAAATACCCAATGTATCGGTGCATACCGTGATGACCCCCTACCGAGATGTCGAAAAAGTATCCGTCAACAGTAATCGTCGTAAACTGCTGGGCCATTTAGCCGCCGCCTGGCATACCCGTCAAATTGTTTGCGGGGCGGATGACAGTGTTCTGGGGTACATTTTGATGTATGAAGTGCTGGCCGGCGAGGACGATTTTGAGGATCTAAGGCCATTTATCAGGCCACTGGTTACCTTGGAACCGACCTGCTCGGCGATAGAGGCCATGAACACCCTTTGTCGAAAACGCGAAAAAATTGCTCTGGTAAAAACGCTGCATTCAAAACAGCCGCTTGGCATCGTAACATTGACCGACCTTGTCGAGGAATTAACCGGCGAATTGGCGGTAGCCTAAAAGTGTATGCTTTCTTGGTATCTTTTGGGGTTTTGCGTGGTGTAGGGTTTGGGCCGACACACTTTAGATATCTTTTAGGGAACCTTATAGGCGGTGTTGTCAGGGGACAAAAACCCCACCGGCGAGTGTGGATTTTGTTGGTTGTACGCATCCAGGGTCTGTTGATGACGTGCAGGCTCCACGAGAGTATAGACGACCGACTGAGAACGAGTGCTGCCGTCACCGAAGGCGATATTTGTGCGTCGATTATGGCGAAATCCTTGTGTGCCGGCCCATCGATCATTGAACGACAGGTCTCCTTCAGTGCGCAGGGGAGCACGCATAAACTTGTTGGCACCGCTGATGTTTTGTCCATCGCCGAAAACCGCCACCCTTGCCGGCTGCCTTAGTTGGTCGCGTCGTGCCGGCTGGGCAATGTTTTCCCACTGCCCATGACCGATGTAACTGGTGTTGTAGTTATAGCCGGTATAGGGGTCGTACGGTGTGTTCGAGTCGCCCTGAAAAGACGGGCATTGCTGAATCTTGTCCATCGGCTCGCCCTGCCAGAGTATTCCCGATTCAATACTCGGTTCAGGCCCGACAAAACACACCGTAAAATCCCAATTATACTGAATATCCCCTTGATCTGTCTGCTGCGTATAATAGGCGATGGGAAAAAAACCGTCGTGATTTTCGCAGTAAATAAAGGCTGCGAGTATTATTTGCCGCAGATTGCTTTGGCAACACACCGATTCGGCCTGTCGCCGCACGCGGGCCAATGCCGGCAGTGTAACCGATAGCAGCATCGCTACAACACCAATGACTACTAAAAGTTCAATAAGGGTAAACGCTTTTCTATTCAGCTTGTTTTGAGTCATTTTTCAGATTCACACTTCCACGTACAGATCAACCAGTGTTCGGCCAAAATCGCAAAATCAGCCAGATCGACGCGACAGTCCTTATTCACATCGCCCGGCGGAAATGGATGCCGGTAATCGCCGCACGCGGCCACGTCAGCCACGGCGTCGGCTTCGCCCCATTCTTCACTGGTGAGTTTGACATACTGAATCCAGCGTCGTCCTGTGTCCGGATCCACACGTAACGCGTCGAAGTCGGCCGGGTCAAGCCATTGCAGGTCGAAACCCGTCCCCCCTGCCGAGCCGTCATACAGTGCGATAGCCTGAGGGACGGACAGCCCGGAAAAGTCGCTCAACGTCAGATTGGGATTGACGGGTTTGAGAAAATCCAGCGGCCGGCCCCACCAGCCGGTTGATCTGTCCCATTCGAAAGGATGGGTTGGGAATAAATCTCCTGCTGCCGCCTGTTCGACGGGAAACACAAACCATGGGCCGTTAGGATCCTGGGCCACACGGACCGTAAGCCATTCAGCGTTCACCGACGCCGGTGAGGTCAAAGTAACCGTCGCCATGTCCGATGTCGGGCTCAGGCTGCCGCCGTTTCGCGTAAAAAACGTATTGCTAAAGACTATAAAATCAATCCCGTAAGGGTTATTGATATCGTCGGCCACTTTATGATCAAAGCCCACCACTACCTCACTGCCAGGCCTTAGCGTCAAGAGCGTCGGCCGGCCGTCGGGTGTTACGTTCCAGGCTGGATAAACCATCGATATGGTAAATTCCTGCTTTTCCCAACCGTCATAAACGTGTGTAGTCGGTAAGCCAAGCACGGCATTGGGATCATTATATGGCCAGGGGCCGAACGGCCCCTGATACGATACAAGCATGCTCGCAAAATCCGAGCCGTTCGACGCCCAAACAATCGGCCCGAAAGCACACATTAAACTCCATATCAGCAGTCGTTTTCTCATCGTTTTGTCATCCTTGATTGACGACTGCGACCCAGTAGGGCAGCGCCTGATAACAGCAGAAGCAATGTCCCCGGTTCGGGGATGGTCAGGCTCTCGCTTGTCCAGTTCGTTCCGTCCAGATTCAAGCCTTCGATGCGACCGTTCTGAAGCCGTTTCCCATCGACTCCCGTAGAATTGGCAAGCCATGTCTGTCCCCCATCGTCGGTGTGTCCGGCCCACCACCACCCGAAATAATCATCCCCCGCGGTATGGTAATCACCGTCCACGGCGGACTGGTCATAAACGATATCGCCGATAAACCCG
>JAAYQH010000367.1 GCA_012519365.1 Planctomycetota bacterium
CGCCCAGTCCGCGGTTGAGCTGGACGGCGGCCTCGTCCCAGCGCAGACAGCAGCAAACCGCCTACCAGGTCCTTGTGGCCGAATCGCCCGAAGTGCTGAAGGCGGACCGAGGAACCGTCTGGGATTCGGGCAGGGTCCAAAGCGACCAGACAGTGTGTGTGGTCTATGCCGGAGAACCGCTCAAATCGCTCGGTGTGTACTATTGGAAAGTTCGCCTTTGGGATCGAGACGGCACCCCCGGGCCGTGGTCTGCACCGGCAGTCTGGCAGATGGGTTTGCTGGACCCCCAGCACGAATGGCAGGCCCAATGGATCGGAATGAAAGATCGGCCGGTCAATCTGTATCAGCAGCAGGACTCGGCGGCTGAGCAGGTGGTGAAAGCATGCCGATGGGTGTGGCTCCCGAATGAGGGGGATCCGACTCAGGCGGTACCGGCCGGAACGCGATATTTTCGCAAGACATTTGTTTTGGACAGCGTCGCGTCGATTGAGCAGGCGAGGTTGTATCTGGCCGCGGACAACAACGCTCAGGTGTTTGTCAATGGACAGCCGTTAACCGGGTCGGTCGGATTTCCACAGGCCGCGGCCTTTGATGTGAAAGATGCCCTGCAGGCAGGACCGAATGTGTTTGCCATTGCGGTGCGCAATGAGGGCGACCGTGCCAACCCGGCGGGACTGTTGGGGGTCGCGGTAATGACCTATGCCGACGGCAAAACACAGGCAGTCAGGTTCGACGAGTCGAGCAAATGTGCCCCGCAGGCGGGCGACGGCTGGCAGACGGTGGCGTTTGATGACACCGGCTGGGAAACGGCAGTGGCATTTGCAAACAACGGAGACCAGCCGTGGGGAGAGGTTCGTTTGTCGTCGTTGACGCTGCGTGCGCCGGTATATCTGCGGGGAACATTTGAGACCACCAAGTCGGTGCGTCGCGCCACAGCCCTGGTCTCGGCGATGGGCCTGGCCACGGTGTCGATCAACGGCCAAAGCATCGGCGAGGATTATTTCGTGCCGGGCTGGACGGATTATCGGCGACGGATTTATTATGTGCAACATGATGTGACCGACCGGATGCGGCGGGGCGAAAATGTAATTGCCGGCATGGTCGCTGACGGATGGTTTGCCGGCTATGTGGGATATGGCCGACAGCGAGACCATTACGGCCGCGATGTTCGATTAGCGGTCCAGCTGCATGTGGAGTATGCCGACGGCAGCCGTCAGATGGTCGTCAGTGACGCAAACTGGAAGGTCAGCACGGGACCGACCCTTGATGCAGATTTCCTCATGGGCCAGACCTATGACGCCCGACGTGAGTTGACCGGGTGGGACAGGCCGGGCTATGACGATTCGGCCTGGCAGCCGGTTGTGACCGGCACGCCGTTCTCCCCGCAGATTCAGGCCTATCCGGGCGTAACGGTCAAGGTGTTCAAGGAGTTTTCGCCGGTGCGGATTACCGAACCGGCCAAGGGGGTGTATGTCTTTGATATGGGCACGAATCTGGCGGGGGTGGCCCGGCTGAAGGTCCGCGGCAAGCCGGGCGATACCGTCGTGTTGCGGTTTGCAGAGCGGCTCAATCCCGACGGGACTATTTACACCACCAATCTTCGCAGTGCACGGGCGACGGATACCTATGTCTGCAAAGGCCAAGGGCTGGAGATTTGGCAGCCCCGGTTTACGTTTCACGGCTTTCAGTATGTGGAGGTTACCGGCTACCCGGGTGTGCCGGGCAAGGACGCGATCACGGCCGTTGAACTAACCTCTTCAACCCCTGTGGTCGGGTCGTTTGCGTGCAGCGATCCGATGCTCAACCAGCTGTATCATAATATCTGCCAAACCCAGCGGGCCAACTTTATCGACGTGCCGACGGATTGTCCCCAGCGGGATGAGCGTCTGGGCTGGACCGGCGATGCGCAGGTCTATATCGCAGCGGCCTGTTACAATACCGATGTACAGGCGTTCTTTACCAAGTGGCTGACGGATTTGGCCGATGCGCAGCGGGACGATGGACAGTTCCCAAAGTTTGCCCCGATACCGCCGAAAATGGCCGGTGATGACGGCGGCCCGGGCTGGGCGGATGCCGGCGTGATTTGTCCATGGACGATTTATCAGGTCTACGGCGATCGCCGGCTGCTCGAGCGGCATTATGAGGGAATGAAACGCTTTATCGCGTTTTGCAAGAAGCGTTCGACCGATGAACTGCTGCCGCCGCGGCAATTTCACTGCTTTGGCGATTGGCTCAATATCAATGACAATACGCCTAATGAAGTGATTTATATGTCGTATTTTGCTTATAGCACCTATCTGACGGCACGGGCGGCCGAGACGCTGGACAAGACCGACGAGGCACGGCAGTACGATGCCCTGTGTGAACAGATCAAAGCAGCCTTCAACAAGGCCTATGTTGACGACGACGGAAAGATCAGCGGCGACAGCCAGACGGCCTATGTGCTGGCGCTGGCTCACGACATACTGGAAGGCCGACGCAAACAGCAGGCCGCCGAGCATCTGATTCGTAAAATCCGGGATAACAACTGGCATCTGTCCACCGGTTTTCTGGGCACGAAAGATTTGATGCATGTGCTCAGCAAGATCGGCCGATACGATGTCGCCTATCGACTGCTGCATAACGAGACGTTTCCGTCGTGGGGCTTTGCGATCAAGCACGGCGCCACGAGCATTTGGGAACGCTGGAACGGCTGGACGCCCGAGCACGGCTTTGCCGATCCCGGAATGAATTCGTTCGCGCATTACGCTTACGGGGCGGTCGGCCAGTGGATGTTCGAAAATATCGGCGGCATTCGGACCGATGAGCCGGGGTTTGGGCATATCGTTCTTTCGCCGCGGCTTGATGAGACGTTGACATGGGCCGATGTACGCTACACCTCGATTCGCGGCCCGATTGTCTCCCGATGGGAAAAAGCCGGCGGGGTGCTGGAATGGGAA
>JAAYQH010000368.1 GCA_012519365.1 Planctomycetota bacterium
CTCGGCCTGTGTCGCATGGTCGAGCACCTTGACGACGATGTCCTGCTGGCCGGCGATTTGCTGCTCAATCTGATCGACGCTGCCGAACATCACCAAACGGCCGCAATTCATAATCGCCAGATGGGTGCAGAACCCCGCCAATTCGGACAAAATATGCGATGAGATAATAATCGTTTTGCCCTCACGAGACAACCGACGCAGAATATCTCGAAGCTGGATTCGGGCCATCGGATCCAGCCCTGAGGCCGGCTCATCAAGCAAAAACACCGTTGGCTGGCGCACCAACAAGGTTGCCAGCCCCAGCCGCTGGATCATTCCCCGTGACAGATGGCGAATCAGGCTGTCTTTTTTGGTTTCAAGTGCGACCATCGCCAACGCCGCATCCACTCGAGCGGGTACTTCGGAGGCAGGAACCTTGTACGCCCGAGCGAAAAAGTCCAGACACTCCCGCAGTGTCAAGTCGGGATAAAGATTGAAAAAATCCGGCAGATATCCAATGTGGCGGCGAATCAGCAGGGGGTCTTTAATCAGGTCGGCATCACAAATGACGGCTGTTCCGTCGGTGGGGGGGAAGCAGTGTCGCCAGCATACGCAAGAGGGTGGTCTTGCCTGCTCCATTGGGTCCGATTAGCCCGACGACTTGGCCCGAATCAGCCTCAAACGAAACATCATCGACTGCCACCAGGGAGGAAAACTCCTTACGCAGCATATTCAGTTGCAAGATAGCCATCAGCCGTCCTTTCTGAAAATGATGATTTTCGACACAGATCATCCTTTGTCGATCGAAGTCTGTTCATAAAATTATATGTTCTATCGAATTTTGTCAATTTGCTTTCGCACTTTATTCACATAATTTGCCTTAAAAGAGCGATTGGGTCTTTTGTTTCTTGTATTTCTTGTTGTTGACTTTGCAGTGGCGACGGGGTAAACTTTTGATTTTCTGTAACTCAACAACGAGGATAAGTGAATGATTGTAACCCGATTTGCACCTTCCCCGACCGGCTATCTTCACATTGGCGGGGCACGTACGGCCTTGTTCAATTGGCTGCTGGCCCGTCGGATGGGCGGTCGTTTTTTGCTGCGCATTGAAGATACCGATCTTAAGCGCAATACGCCGACGGCTACACAGCAAGTCCTCGACGATTTGCGCTGGCTGGGGCTGGACTGGGATGAAGGGCCTGACGTTGGAGGCCCGCATGGCCCGTATTGGCAATCCGAGCGCCGAGAGATTTACGATAAATATATTCGCCAATTGATCGATGCCGGCAAGGCCTATTATTGCTTTGATACGCCGGAAGACCTGCTTGCCCTGCGTCAAAAAGCCCAGGCCGATAAATCCCTCAATTTATATCCGCGTCCCGTGCAATTTCCGGATGAGTCGGACGTTGCCAAGGCCCGCGCTGAGGGCAGGCCGGTTACTGTGAGATTTGCGGTGGATGCAGATGAGCCGATTGTGGTTGAGGATCTGGTGCGGGGGACAGTAACGTTTGATCCGGCTGAGATTAGTGATTTTGTGATCCAAAAAAGCGACGGATTCCCGACGTATCATTTTGCGGTGGTGGTGGATGATGAATTGATGGGCGTTACCCATGTTATTCGCGGCCAGGAACACCTGATGAATACGCCTGCCCACCAGCTGCTGCAAAAGGCGCTGGGGTTCCGCACGCCTTACTATGCCCATATGTCGGTAACGGTCAGTGAGTCCGGCGGTAAACTGAGTAAACGCGAGCGTCCCAAGGTGTTGCGACAGGGCATAGAAGCCAGGGAGCAAAAGGGCGAATCGATCGATCGGGATGCACTGGCCAAGGCCGTTGGTATATCCCGCAGCGAACTGGACGGGTTTCTGGCCGGTGAGATAACGCCGGATATGCCGGTGATTGATGCGTTGGCGGAGCATATGGGTGTACATCTGCCGGAAATCAATGTGGTTGATTTTTTCCGCAGCGGCTATTTGCCTGAAGCGATGGTCAACTTTTTGGCACTGCTGGGCTGGAATCCGGGCGACGGGCGGGAGATTATGGATCGCGACGAATTGATTGCGGCCTTTGATTTATCGCGTGTGAGCAAAAGCAACAGTCTGTTCGATCGCGACAAGTTGCTGGCATTCAATACCGAATATCTCAAACGTGTCCCCATGCCGACCTTGGTCAGACATTTTCGTGCGTATTTGGAAGAGAACCAATCGCCGATGGCCGCGGCGGATGATGCAATGCTTGAGCGTATCATAAAAATGAACGAAGGTGCTCGAACCCTTGAGCAGATCGAGCAAAAGACGCGATTTGCTTTTATCGCCGACGATGCCTATGACTATGATCCGACAGCGGTTCGAAAGGTCTTGCTCAAAGGCGACGGACTGGCGATGCTGGCCGAGGTGGGTCGGCGGCTGGCGGCGTTGACGGAAGTCACGCCGGAAACTGTCGAGCGGCTCCTGCGGCAATTGGCTGAAGAAAAACAAGTCGGTTTGGGCAAGGTGGCCCAGCCGCTGCGTGTTGCGATTACGGGAACGACAATCAGCCCGCCGATTTTTGAATCTATCGATATGCTTGGAATTCCGCGCACACTGGCGCGGATAGAACGCACATTGAAACAATTTGAACACGCCTGCTAAGGAGAACTGCACGGATGTCGTTATTGGTTACCGGTTCGATAGGCATTGATAGTATTCGCACCCCATTCGGCTACAACAAGGATTGTCTGGGCGGTTCGGCGGTGCATTTCACAATGGGTGCAGGGATGTTTGCCCACGTCAAATTTCTGGGGGTTATGGGCGATGATTGCCCGTTCGACCTGAAAGAAATCTTTGCAGGACGGGATGTGGACCTGGAAGGCCTGGAAGTGCGTAAAGGCAGAAAGACCTTCCGCTGGAGCGGCTCTTACGAAGGCGATATGAACGAAGCCCAAACCGAGGCGGTGGAGTTGAATGTGCTGGCCGAGGAACCGCCGGCGGTGCCGGCAAGTTACCGGGACTGTGAGTTTGTCTTTTTGGCCAATACAGCGCCGGCATCGCAGATGAAGTTGCTCGATCAACTGGGCTCGCCGACCTTTGTTGCCGCCGATACGATGAACCATTGGATCGTCACGGCCAAAGATGAGCTGCTCGAGCTGCTTGAACGTGTGGACATGCTGATCGTCAACGAAGGGGAAGCCCGATTGCTGACCGGTCGGCAAAATTTGATGACCGCGGCGCAACAGATTCTTGAGCTGGGCCCCCGCGTGGTCGTTATTAAAAAAGGTGAATACGGCGCGATGCTGCATGATGCCAATGGCGATACCTTTTTGCTGCCGGCTTATCCGACACCGATTGTGATCGATCCGACCGGTGCCGGCGATTCCTTTGCCGGCGGCCTGATGGGCTATCTGGCCCAGAGCGGCAACGTGGATTTGACCACGTTGCGTAATGCGATGGTGTATGGAACCGTAGCGGCATCATTTACCATTGGCGATTTTTCTATTCACGGCATTCGTTCGGCTACCCGCGAAATGATCGAAGAACGTTACGATCGGCTTCGTAAAGTAACACAGTTTTGAAAGATCCATGCGGCTGTCGGGTGGGAAGGCCGTTAAACTTGAGTTGAAAACCAGGTGCTGAAGAGATATGATGCGGTTATTTGTTGCGCTGGATATGGATGCAGGGGTGCTGGAGCGGTTGGCGGATTTTCAAAAAAAACTCCGCCGGCAAACGGCCTTGAGCGGTCGCGAGGTCAAATGGGTGCGTCCTGAACAGATGCACCTGACGCTGAAGTTTCTCGGGCCGGTGGACGATGACGATGTGACCCGAGTGTGCACGATGGTTCAGGAAACGGCCAATCGCTATGATGCGTTTGAGTTGACCTGTCGAGGCGTTGGCGTTTTTGGCCGTCCCGCACGTGTGGTGTGGGCGGCCGCCGAAGGAGGGCACACGCTCAAGACCCTGCAGCGGGAACTGGACGACCGTTTTACTCAGGCCGGTTGGGCGGCGGAAAATCGGGCATTTACCGCCCACTTGACACTGTGCCGTGTCAAGTCCGCTGCTGCGGGGCGGGTTTTGGCCGAGGCAATCGAGGCCTACGAGCAGGAAGAATTTGGCAGTACCTGGGTCGATTCGCTTGTTGTTTATGAAAGTCGGCTCAGTGCCGCGGGGCCGGAGTACCATGTGGTCAGCCGCTCGCAGATGCGATAACAATAACGCCGAGCGAGACCTACGATTATTTTGCAATAAGATAAACAATAGATTTGGGATCAAATAGAGATAAGCCATTTTACTGTTGAGAACACGATTATGTTAAAACGAACAGTGTATTGCGGACAACTTCGAATGGAACATATGGGTCAGACCGTCATCGTAAACGGGTGGGTCAATTCCTATCGCGATCACGGCAATCTGGTGTTTATTGATGTGCGGGATCGAGAAGGTTTGGTGCAATTGGTCTTTGATCCCGACATTCACCCTGAGGCCCATAAACTTGCCCGTACCGTCCGCTGCGAGTGGGTCCTCGGCGCACGAGGGATGGTGCGGCCTCGCGGCGAAGGATTGGAAAATCCCCGCTTGCCTACCGGCAAGATTGAAATCATTGTGCAGGAATTGGAGGTGCTCAATCAGGCCAAAACGCCGCCGTTTGAGATTGATACCGCCGCGCAGGTCAATGAAGAATTGCGACTGCAGTATCGTTATATTGATCTTCGTCGGCCGAGTATGCTCAATCGACTGGCGGTCCGCCATCGGGTGACCAAAATCACTCGCGACTACTTTGATGCTCACGGCTTTTGGGAAATTGAAACGCCGATGCTCGGCAAAAGTACGCCGGAAGGGGCCCGTGATTTTCTGGTACCCAGCCGATTGTACAAGGGGCATTTTTATGCGTTGCCGCAGTCGCCGCAATTGTTCAAACAGATTTTAATGATGGCCAATACAGATCGGTATTTCCAGATTGTACGATGTTTTCGCGACGAGGACCCGCGTGCCGATCGGCAGGCGGAGTTTACTCAAATCGATGTTGAAATGAGTTTTGTGCAGGCCGAGGATGTTATGCGGGTCAATGAAGGGCTCATTGCACGCATTTTCAAAGAGATTTTGGGAGTGGAGGTGGCGCTGCCGATTCGCCAAATGACCTATCAGCAGGCAATTGCCGATTACGGGATTGACCGGCCGGATTTACGATTTGAAATGAAGCTCAAAGATCTCTCTGATATTGCCGCCGACAGCCAATTTCAGGTATTTACCTCTGTGGTCAAGAAGGGGGGTATTGTCAAAGGTTTCTGTGCGCCCGGCGGTGGTGACAAGTACTCGCGAAGCGATATCGAAAAGACGCTGACTCAATTTGTCGGCGATTTTGGTGCCAAAGGATTGGCCTGGCTCAAGGTTGCTCCGAAAGAATCAGGAGAAGGGTTGGAGCTGAAAAGCAGTATCGCCAAATTCTTTACTGACGCCCAGCAGCAGGAGATCATCGGCCGCTTTGATGCCTCTGCCGGTGATCTGGTTTTAATGGTGGCCGACAGTGCTGATGTTGTCAATAAGGCGCTGGCGCCGCTGCGTGTTCGGCTGGGCAAAGAGTTGGGGTTATGCCGTCCGGACCAGTTTGAGTTTGTCTGGGTGGTCGATTTTCCGCTGTTTGAATGGAATCCGGACGAAAAACGGTACGATTCTCTGCATCACCCGTTTACTTGTCCGGTGCCTGAGGATTTGCCCAAACTCCAAACCGATCCGGCCCACATTCGTTCCCAGGCGTACGACCTGGTTGTCAACGGCTCTGAAATCGGCGGCGGCTCGGTGCGTATTCACAATCCTGAGGTTCAGGCGAAGGTCTTCGATCTGCTTAATATCTCGCGCAAACAGGCCGAAGATCGCTTTGGCTTTTTCCTCAGGGCCCTTGAATATGGGGCGCCGCCTCACGGGGGCATCGCATTCGGCCTGGATCGGCTGGTAATGCTGTTAACGCAAACGGATAACATCCGCGATGTAATTGCCTTTCCTAAAACGCAGCGCGGCCAGTGTTTGCTGACCAACGCACCGTCCGATGTCGATCAAAAACAGCTGGATGAGTTGAATCTTCGCGTCCAGAAGCATTTACATCAGCTCGATCCAGAGTCTTAATCGGCGGTCAGCCTGGCCATTGAGGGGGCGGATGTCTGCTCTCTTTTGCGGACGCGGCAAAAACGGCAATCGTCTTGCCCGATGCTATGGCTCTTCATTAAGGGACAGTATGAAAAGACGGTATCTGCAATGGGGGAGACAGGTTTTTGCGCGATTTCGGCGTAAGCCGCTTTCGCTGGCGGAGAAATGCCGTCTGCAATTTGGTGCGGCGGTCCTGTTTAGCCTGATTCTGGCATTGTTGATTCCGTATCTGTGGATGAGCAAACTCTTGGAAAAGGCAGCGTTGGACGCAGGCAGGGCGGTCGCCGAGACGGTCTTCGAACGCCATTTCAAATTGGAACCGCCGCCTGAGGCGGAGTTGCCGCGGTTGACTCCCACGGGCCAGGTGCGTGAGGCGGATGACCAGATTGTGGTATGGTATCGCACCGGCACCGAGGGGCAGGACATAGACACGTTTTTGACCGATTCGCAAAAGGAAAAAATCGAGTGGCTCCGCTCCGGCAGCCGGGTCGGGGAAATCGGCTGGATTGAACACTTGTCGAACCGGGGTGCCCAGAATTACTATGTGCGACGGGTGCTGGCCGATGAGAACTGTCTTCGCTGTCATTTTCCGCAAGGCACGGCGCCGGCGTTTAATCTGAATCAGGAAATCGGGATTTTGGCTGTACAGACCCCCACTCACGAACTGGAACGAACGCTGTTTTTGAATCGGTTATGGATTGTGGTGGCCGGTTTGCTGGCAGGGATGGGGGCGATGGTGGCGTTTTACACCATTATCCAGCGGGTCATCCTGCGGCCGATTCGTCAGCTTCGAGCATTGGTCAACAACGTGGCCGAGGGCAATTATGAGATTCGCAGTTCCATTCGCTCCGGCGATGAATTTGAAAATCTTTCGGACGCCTTTAACCATATGCTCGACAACCTGATGGAATCGCAGCACAAACTTGAGCGTGCCAACGAACAATTGGATCAGAAAATCGCCCAGCTGTCGCAAAAGAATATCGAATTGTACAAGGCCAATAAACTCAAGAGCGAGTTTTTGGCCAATATGTCGCATGAATTTCGGACCCCGCTGAATGCCATTCTGGGATTTGCTGAGCTGTTGCGTGAAAAACCGGATGCCGAGGCCGAAAAAACACGCCGCTGGGCGGAAAACATTATTTCCAGCGGGCGGTCGCTTTTGAGTATGATCAATGACCTGCTCGACTTGGCAAAGGCCGAAGCGGGCAAGGTGGAACTGCGTGTTGAAAAGACCGGCATCCAGCAATTATTGGAGGGCCTGCAGGCGTTCTTTTCGCCTTTGACCGAGCAAAAACGGATCAAAGTCCGTCTTCAGATCGCAGACGAAATCCCCCTGATTCAAACGGATGCGGGAAAAGTGCAGCAAATTCTCTATAATTTGCTCAGCAATGCGATAAAGTTTACGCCGGAAAACGGGCGCATTGTCATCAAAGCGGTCATGCTGGATGATGTAACGGTGCGGATTTCTGTTTCGGACACCGGGCCGGGCATCTCGCCGGAAGATCAGGCAAAGATCTTTGAAAAATTCCTTCAATTGGATGGCTCCCTGACGCGCAAGGAACCCGGCACGGGATTGGGGCTGGCTATTTGCAAGCAACTTTCCGAACTGCTGGCTGCGTCCCTCAGTGTGGAAAGCACGCTTGGCGAAGGCTCGACATTCTATCTCGATTTGCCGGTTAATCTAAGCCGGGTTGCCAAGCAGAATCCTCTGCCCACAAATCCGGACAGACATCCGAATAATGAAGGCAATAGGTCCCAATAATCCGCATTGCAAAGAGAAACAACACTGCCCCGCCAAGACGCAAGGCAAGAGCTCCCGCGACAATGCGCATGTTGGCATCATCCTGCGGGGCAAATAAAGCCATCCCCAAAAAAACCACATAAAATGCAATCAGCGTAAACAGGGTTGTGAACATATACGGCCAAAACGTTTTCACAATCGCTTTGATGAGCAGATCATACCGAAAGATACGCCACCACGGTACTCCGAGGGCGAGAATCGCCAGATTGATCGGCCACAACAGAAGACAGATTCCCACAAGGACATAAAAGAACGCGCCGATATCGATGCCGAAAGATTCAAACCCTGCGCTGATCAACGACGCCGGAAGCAAAGCCAACAACAGTGATATCAAAAACAGGTAGCAAGATTTGATAACATTCCAGATAAACTCAAACCCTGAACCCATGTCAACCGACGGAAGCGAATCACTGCCCATTTGTGTATCGAGAATGACTTGCAAACAGTACCACGAAAAACCGCCGAAGGTGATGAGGGTCACTGTCCACCCAATAAGCAGCGGCGGCCTAAACCCTGGAAGGGTAAAGGACATATCTTCATTGCCGAGAAAAAAATGAAATATCACCAGAGCCGCACAAAAAATCAGCCCCGTGCAACTGTCCCGATGGAAAAAGGCTTTAATCGATCCTTTCATCGCGTTGGCGTAAAACCCCGGCAGCGCCGGTGCCGGTTGAGGCTTGCACAGATGGGCCGGTTGGCCGCTTTCAGATGGAATTACAAATCGTGCATCGCATGTCAGGCAGCGGGCGATGCGTCCTGCAAACTGGCTTTTGAACCCGCAAACGCGTCCGCATTGGGGGCAATCGCATTGAATCGTCATATGTTCGTTCATGGCATATAGCACCCGTAATGACGATAAAACAGGCCGCACGAGCGTGCCAGAATCAGTGTCAGCAGAGTCATCAGAATGTGGCATACAGAAGTTTTGACAACGATTTGTTCCGGTGTGGTTTGTATGAACAATGTTGACTTCCAAAATAACGCCGCGATGGCCAGTGCCTGTACATACAGCGCCAAGTGAGGCAGGAAGGTTTTTTTCGCGGCTCGCACAATCAGATTCCATCGCAGCGCAAGAAAAAAATCGCGAGAATAGGCGTAAATTGTCAGCGAAAGCGGCAGCACAAATAAACCGGCCGCGGCAGCAATTATTACCGGCC
>JAAYQH010000369.1 GCA_012519365.1 Planctomycetota bacterium
CATGGGGTTGTCATGCTGAATCATCCAGCCGTCCGCCTTGCCGTTCGGCTGCAGTCCGCCCAGATTCAGCGTCACGTTGTACGTATCCCACGTGGCATTGACAAAACCGACGGTCAGGGTCTTGCCGTCCGCGCTCAATGCCGCCGCGACATCCAGTTGCTCATCCCAGCCGGTTACCGCCAGCGGCCGGGTGCCGAATTCGCGACGATAAAGAATCAGCGGATAGGCCGTGGCGTCAAACTCAGCGGCGGTTTTGGTGGTTTTGATGCAGCCGATGACGTTGACCGTCTGGGCATAAAAGGCGCTGTGAATCATATCGGATTGCCGGAAGTATTCGTGCAGCCCGGCGGCGATACCGAGGGCGTCTTTCATATAGTACCGCGTCCCCAGTTCTCCGAAGACGTGCGGGCCGTACCAATAATTCCATTAGGTCATGGCGATCCGAATGTCTTTGCCCTGAAGCATCGGCAGTTCCTGACGCAACCGGCGATGTCCCTCAGCCTTTTCCCGGATGCGGTCGGGCACCTGGCGCACATGGGCTGTCAGCCCCGGGCGGCTCTGGCAGTAAAAGTGCTCGGCAATATGATTCATATGGTCATAGCAATGGCGAAGCAGCCCTTCCGACCAGCCGCTGCCCAAATCACCGGAGGCAATCGTGATAATATCCGGGTCCACTTTTCGCATCATCTCTTCGACCCAGTTATGCTTGAGCACATAATGCTCCTGCCGCATATAGCCCAATTGCCAACTGCCCCACATCTCATTGCCGACACACCAGTATTTGACATTGAACGGCTCACGGTGTCCGTTTTCAGCCCGTTTTTTACCCATCAGCGTATCCGGCCCCCCGTTGGCGTATTCCACCTCAGCGGCCGCCGAGTACGCATCGCCAAAGCCCGTATTGACCGTGATCAGCGGCTCGGCCTCCAGCAGTCGGCACAGTTCAACAAATTCATGCATTCCCACGTCGTTGGTTTCGATGCCCGTCCAGGCCGGATTGGTTCGGGTCGGTCGCCGATCGCGATCGCCCAGCCCGTCGCGCCAGTCGTAACCGCTGACAAAATTGCCGCCCGGCCAGCGATAAATAGGGCTGTTCAGTTCTTTCATCAGAGCCAGCGTGTCGTGCCGGAACCCCTTGATGTTGTCGGCCGGCATCAGCGAAACCGCCCCGACGATGAAGGACCCCCTGCCGGTGCCGACGATCTCCAGACGTGCGTTATCGCTGTCGGCGGAGGCGGTGTACTTCAAATCATAGGTGCTGAAATTTCGACCCACACGGCGAATGGTTACCGTTTGCCGGTCCGTTTCGCCCTCGCCCCAGACCAGACTCACGCGAATCGGTCCGGCTGACCTGTCGCCGCGAAGCACAATCCGACCCACGTAGTCTTTGCCCGCCAGCACAGCCAACTCATCCTGATAAATACCTGTCGGCTCTCCAGAAACGGTAATCTTAGGCTCATGTTCGCCGGACAAGGGATTTTCGGTGTTCATCTCGATCGCCTCGGCCGAACCGATAACCTTCCACGGCGAGGCGCGAAGGACACGAGCACCAGCGCCCGTACGTCCCCAAATCGCCCCAGGGGCCGGAACGGGATAATAAAACTTGCGGTCTTCGAGCATCTCAGCCCAGATGCCGCCATAAATGCACCGCCCCAGATGCTCAATAAACTGCCCGTAAACCAGTTCGGAGATGGGTTCTTTCTTTGCGGACGGATCGAGGGTGATGGTTTTGGCTACGGTTTTGCTTTCGGGGCGGACCTCTTCGAGCACTTCCAGCACAATATCATCAAACCATGCTGTGCCGGCGGCCTGACCCCAGCCGCCAAACAGACAGTTGATTTGGATGCTGTCCTGCCCGGCCACCTGAAACTCGGTTTCGAGCCGGACCCAGTCATTGGAGCCGACCGTCAATGCCGAGGTTACCGCGCCGTCCATCTCATGCACATTCAATTGAACGCCGCGACCGGTCGTGGTTCGCAGATTCTCCGTCTTGACCCACCCCGACAAACGCAGCCGAGCAAATGGCGGGATCGTGACCGTTTGCGACCAGGCGGCATCGGCGCCGTTTTCCGAACTGATTCTGACGCAGCGGCCTGTACGCCCATTGTCATCCACCGAAAACTCCGCCTGCCCGTTCCAGGTGGTGGGCGTCCAGCCCATCGGCCGGCCGTCACGCACACGCTCAAACGATGGATTGCGCAACAGATTTTCTGACTGCGCAAAAGAAACGCAGCCAAGGAGGGTGAAAATCAGAAGGGTTGTGATGGGGATTCGTCCTGTGCTCATGACTTTCTCCTGTGCAAAATGGTTTTCGTTTTTCCTATACAGAACGTAATATGATAAACAATTTATCAAATCATACGTCCTTTGACAAGTGGAATATTTCAAAAAATTGGGGAACCTGCGGGTTTTAGGATTCGAGTTTCCCCGCCATATGGCCATATTACCTATTGAGTGTGTTTGTCAGGTTTGAGGGAACCCTCTCTTGTTCAAACAAAGCGGCTCCAGGCTCTTTTGCGAGTCTATAAGGCGGTTGCATCATAGGTCTTGAGTCCTTATGGTAGGCGGGACTGGTAAGCGTTCCGTAAGACCCAAAGCCCGGCCGAGCCGGTGGCACCGGCGTATCGCGGCTACCCCTGCGGTATTTTTGCCGGTCAACGCGATACGGGCAAGAGTGTTTCAAGCACTTGTCCGCGGCTCAAAAAACATCACGGGGCAGGCTCATTCGGCCCGCCCCGTGTTTTATCTCATGTCGTCTGTCCTAACTGTTGTCCCTACTCGGCGACCTTTTGGGCAACCATATCGCCGACCTCGCTGGTGGAGTAGCCCATTTTGCCGGCGGCCAGAGATTTGAGTTTGTTGGCGGTGACCCAGCGGACGGCCTGTTCGACCTTCTCGGCCGCGGCCTCTTGGCCGAGGGTCTGAAGCATCATCCCCATCGCGCAGATAGCCGCCAGCGGATTGATCACGCCTTGGCCGGTGTACTTCGGCGCGCTGCCGCCGATAGGTTCGAACATAGAGACACCTTCGGGGTTGATGTTGCCCCCGGCGGCGATGCCCATGCCGCCCTGGGTAATCGCGCCCAAATCGGTGATGATATCGCCGAACAGATTGCCCGTGACCAAGACGTCGAACCATTCGGGGCTTTTAATCATCCACATACAGGTGGCATCAACATGGTAATAGTCGCGCCGGATGTCAGGGTAGTATTTTTCGCCTATCTCGTGGAACGCCCGCTCCCACAGGTCATAGATATAGGTCAGCACGTTGGTCTTGCCGACCAGTCCAAGGGTGTTTTCCTTGCCCACGCCGCGAGACTTTTTACCGTATTTGCGGGCATACTCGAAGGCGTACTTCAAACAGCGATCCACCTGAAAGCGGCTATAAAGGGCGCTTTGCTCAGCCACTTCCTGAGGCGTGCCTTTCATCATAAAGCCCCCGGCCCCGCAATAGGCATCGCCGGTGTTTTCACGCACGACAACATAGTCAATCTCGGCCGGGCCTTTGTCTTTGATCGGGGTTTCGACGCCCGGAAACAGCCGCACCGGACGCAGGTTGATGTACTGGTCCAACTCAAACCGCATCCGCAGCAGCAGGCCTTTTTCGAGAATGCCGGGCTTGACGTCGGGATGACCAATGGCCCCCAGCAAAATCGCATCATGCTGTTTGAGCTCGTCAATCGCACCATCCGGCAAAATCTCACCGGTGCGCTTGTATCGCTCTCCGCCGAAGTCAAAATAGGTCTTTTCGACCTTGAACCCAAACTTAGGCGCGACTGCATCCATCACCTTGACCGCTTCGGCCGTGACTTCCGGCCCCGTCCCGTCACCGCCGATAATCGCAATCTTATACGATTTCATCTCTGGCTTATCCTTTCAAAAGTAAGTTTCCGTTGATACAGAATCCCATTGCCTCAGTAAAACGGTAAAGGACAAACGGTAAACGTAAAAAAGAACATCAACGTTTGCCTTTACAGCATCAAATATTCGAAACCGACCGTTTGAGAATTCATCCAATACACTCAAGGCCTGCTATTTTTGCTTTTTTATATGTTGCAGCAATCCCCCGTCGTTAACAATCTCCAGGGCAAAATCCGGCAGCGGTGTAAAGGGAATAGTCGTCCCCTGGGTTTTGTTGAAAATGGTGCCGGCTTTGTAATCGATCTCCAGTTCGTCGCCGTCGTTGATTTTCTGCAGGGCATCCGGCAGTTCTATCGGATAAAAACCGCAGTTGATGCAGTTGCGGTAAAAGATGCGCGCAAACGATTGGGCGATGACCGCGCCGACCTTGGCGCCCTGAATC
>JAAYQH010000032.1 GCA_012519365.1 Planctomycetota bacterium
AGCCGATATAATTTGAGATTGTTGATTGCTCATAAACGGCTTTGTACGGATAATGCCGCGATGGTTGCCGCTTTAGGGTATTACAAGTATCAGGCTGGACTTTTTGCCCCGATGAGTCTGGAGCCGAAGGCAACAGGATAAACAGAAATAAAACTACTGGATAAATTTCATCCTAAAACAATAAATACGTTCTTGACAATTACCTTTCTAAAATTGTACAATCAACTTTACGGTAGTGGGTACACAGGATTGGGTCGAAGAACGACGTTTAACAGAGTGGCCGAGCACGGCTAAAGGGTGGGTGTGAAAATGAAAACACGTCTTCTGTATATTCTTTGTATTTTTTCTCTGGCTTTTATTTCAAGTCTGAATGCTGCAGTTTATCAATGGAACGCGCCTGCCGGCGGTGAAATGGGGGACCCTGCCAAATGGATTCCCTACGGCACACCCGGAAGCAATGATTTTGCTGATTTCTTGCTCCCGAACAGCTATACGGTTTATCTGGCGAATGATGCCGTCCACGATCGGCTGCGGGTAGACGGTTCCCGGATTACCCTCAACCTCAATGGCTATTATTATCTGGTCGAAGGCAAGTATGATTCGTATGCCGTGATGGTTGGCGAAAATCTGGATAGTGCTATGGAGATTTACGGCGGATTCCTGGACTCGGCGGATGTGCATTTGTGCTGGAATCCCGGTTCGGTGGCCCAGGTGGATGTGCATGGCCAAGGGACAGAATGGTATGTCTATAGTGGAGAAGAATGGCGCGGTTTTTTTATCGCCGATGGCGGAACAGCTGATTTTTCACTTCGAGATCAGGCGGAACTGGCCCACGGCTATGGCTTTAGTGCCAATTATCCGGAAGATCAGGCCACTATCGAGGTCAGCGGGCAGGGGACTCAATGGTACGTGGATGGCTGGTTCGGAATGGCTCTTGAGGGAGGGGCTTGGATGACCTTAAGCGACGGGGCCGCGGCCCTGATGGGGTATTTGGATGTAGGATATTATGCGGGCTCGTCGGGGGTGATTTATGTTGACGGCAACGGAAAGGAGACCGAATTAGCGGCCGAAATTCGGGATGATTACGCGACGATAATCCTCGGTGCAGCCGGCCACGGCCAGATTGACCTGACCGACGCCAAATTATACAGTGCCGGCCCGACTATTATTGGCGAACAGGCCGGTAGCCGCGGGCAACTCCATATTTTGGGCAATTCATGGGCTGATTTGGCAGGTTCGCTGGCGGTTGGGGGGACTTTCAGCGGTGCCGGTGGTTCCGGGCTGGTCTATCTTGAGGACGACCCTTGGAATTCGGTGTATGCCGATTTGACGTGTGCCCCCCAAGAGGGTCAGTATGTCGTCGTTTGGCCGAGGGGAACGGTGCGGATGAATGGCGGGGCGATTTCATTGCGCTATAGCGATGATGCGGCCAATGCCATTCAGCTTATAGGCGGCACCCTGGAAGGGTGGGGTTGGATTTGGGCAAATGTGGAAAACGAAAGCGGCGTTGTGGCGCCTGGGGCCGATAGCGACTGGAAGGCGTTGGAGATTCATTATCATTATTCCCAACAGCCGAGCGGCACGCTGAAAATCTCAATCGGCGGCACTGAGGCCTATTGGGATTACGGAGGGCTTGTTCTGCCGGATCCCAATCATGGGAACGCGACGCTTGACGGCAGGCTGGAGATTCAATTGGCCGATGGGTTTGTACCGAGTTATGACGATGAATTTGTAATCATTGATGCGCAATCGGTCGTCGGACGTTTTATCAATGCACACTCACATTATCTGTTTCAGGACGGTCGTTTTGAAGTGTTGTATGAGCAGGGGCGTGTTGTGCTGACACATTTTGAAAGCGTCCCTTCCTGTCCGGCGTATCCCGTGGGCGATGTCAATCAGGACTGTGCTGTGGATCTGGCCGATTTTGCAGTGATGGCGTGCCACTGGCTCGAGAGCAACCTTGTATTCAACGAATCGGTGA
>JAAYQH010000370.1 GCA_012519365.1 Planctomycetota bacterium
AAAGACCGCATGGTCGGCATGCTGGTGGCTACCAACGTCCAAAACAAACCCGATTTCGACAGCACCGACATCAAACTGTTCAACGCCGTGGCCAATCAATGCTGCGTCTTCATTGAGAACAACCGCCTCTTTGACGAACTGAAAGAACTCTTCGCCGGCTCCCTGAAGGCCCTGACCAATAGCATCGATGCCAAAGACCAATACACCCGCGGCCATTCCGAACGGGTCGCCTTTATCTCGCGCTGGATCGCCGAATGCTTGGCCCAGACCCATCCTATCAGCGAAAAGGACATTCACCACATTTATCTGGCCGGTCTGCTTCACGACATCGGCAAAATCGGCGTCAACGAAGCTGTCCTTTGTAAACGCGGCAAACTGACCGACGATGAACGCGCCGCCATCTGCACCCACCCCCGCATCGGCGCCTCGATTTTGTCTGAAATCCGTCAGATGGACGACATTGTCCCCGGGGTCCTGTGCCACCACGAACGGATCGACGGCAAAGGCTATCCCCAGGGACTGAGCGGCGAGCAAATCCCCCTGATCGGCAAAATCATCGCTCTGGCCGATGCCTTTGACGCCATGACCTCCAAACGCGTCTATCGCGATGCGATGAGTATCCGACGTGCCCTGACCGAAATCGAAAAAGGCATCGACACCCAGTTTGACCGCGACACTGCCCGGGCATTTCTTGACAGCGACATTGACAAACTCTGGCACATCATCCAGGACGGATTTATCGAAAGCTGGGACTTCAGCAATTTTGACGAATACGGCATCGAAGCCGTAGGAGCGCTGATCCGATGAGAATCGAAACGCAAAAATACAATGACATCACGGTCATTCAGCTTCAGGGCGAATTCACCGCTGAAGCGGTCAAGGCATTCGAGGACATTATCTCCGGCGTCTTTGTCGCTCAGATTTCCGGCATCGTTCTGGATATGACCAAAGTCGTTCAGTTGGACGGTCGCGCCCTGGAGCAAATGGTTGAACTGAACGAACAATGCCGCGAGCGGCTCCGTCCGCTCAAGCTGGCCGGTCTGGATGAAACCTGTACCAAAATTCTGGAAGTAACGCGGCTGCTGCCGCAGTTTGATACCTACAGTGAATTGACCGAAGCGGTCAAAAGTTTTGCCTGATGGATTGCGCGTTGGATAACGATGACCCCGTTGCCCGTACATACAAAGCTGCCGCTCGGGCAGGTGCTGCTGAACCGCGGCGTCGTCTCGCAGCAGCAGATTGATCTGGCCCTGAGCAAACAGCAGGCCGAGGGCCATAATCGTCTGCTGGGCGAATTGCTCGTGGAGTTGGGCTTCTGCACCGACAACCAGATCGCCGCGGCTCTGGCTGAAGCGTACGGCCTGCCCTACGCGCAGATCACCCCCCGGCTGTGTGATCCCGAAGCCGTCGAACTGCTGCCGCGTGATTTTCTTGAAGAGCATATTACGTTGCCGATGTTCAAGGTCTTTGACACCCTGACTGTCGCTCTGAGCGAGCCGGCCAATGTCTTTGTCATCGACGAAATCCGCCGGATAACCGACTGCCGTGTCCAGATCGTCTGTGCGACAGCCAAAGACATCCGCGCCACGCTTCAGACCTATTTGCCGGCGGCCAACGTCTTTGTCATTGACGAAATCATCGACGATGCGGCGCTGGAAAACTTCTCGATGATCGAGACGCTGCCCGAAGACATCACCGACCTCGAAGAAGTTGCCGGGCAATCACCCGTCGTCAAACTGGTCAACTATATCATCTACAGCGCCGTTCATGAAAACGCCAGCGACATTCACGTCGAACCGGATGAAAAAGTGCTCCGTGTTCGCTACCGTGTCGATGGTCGGCTTTATGAAAAGATGAGACCGCCCTGGCAGATGCATGCGGCTCTTGTCTCTCGCATCAAAATTATGGCTGATCTCGATATCGCCCAGCGCCGCCTTCCCCAGGACGGCAGCATCCACGTCCTTGTCCAGTCGCGTCCCATCGACTTGCGGGTGTCGGTCATGCCCGGCACCTACGGCGAAAAAGTCGTCATCCGTGTCATTGATTTTCGCAAGATGCTCAACAATCTTGAGACGCTGGGCTTCAGTTATGATAATTTGACACAGTTCAAAAAGGTCATCAACCATCCCAACGGCATCGTCCTGGTTACCGGGCCGACCGGCTCGGGCAAAAACACCACCCTCTATGCCGCTCTGAATGAACTCAACAGCGAGCAGGTGAATATCTGCACCGTCGAGGATCCGGTTGAATGCAACATCCACGGCATCAACCAATTTGAAGTCCGCGAGATTGCCGGCTTCAATTTTGCCTCGGCCCTGCGCAGCCTTCTTCGGCAGGATCCCGATATCATTATGGTCGGCGAAATTCGCGACCACGAAACCGCCAACATCGCCGTCCAGGCCGCCCTGACCGGGCACCTAGTGCTCTCCACGCTGCACACCAACGATGCCCCCGGGGCTGTGACCCGCCTGATTGATCTGGGTGTGGCCCCCTATCTGGTCAGTGCCTCGCTTATTGCCGCCCTCAGCCAGCGGCTGGTCCGCAAAATATGCCCCAACTGCAAAGATACCTACGACCCGCCCCACAGCATCCGCCGACTCGTTGAAAAGTGGACCGGTCAGACGCCGACGTTCTTCCGGGGGATCGGCTGCAAAAAATGCCGCAATACCGGCTACAGCGGACGCATCGCCGTGCATGAACTGTTCGTGCCGAGCGATAAAATCCTGGATATGATCACGCACGCTGTCTCGCTGAAAAAACTCCGCAGCGCCGCCCTTGAAAACGGCATGGTTCCGCTCTACAAGGACGGACTGCAAAAAGTCGCTGCCGGCATCACCACTATCGACGAAATTCTTCGCGTCG
>JAAYQH010000371.1 GCA_012519365.1 Planctomycetota bacterium
CGCCGCCCGCCGCAGCAGCCGACGCATCACATAACCGCGTCCCTCATTGCTCGGTGTTACCCCATCGGCAATGGCAAACGTCAGCGTACGGATATGGTCGGCAATCACACGAAAGGCATTATCGACAGCATTGCCCAGCCGTGAGGTATAGCTCTTATGGCTAATCTCCTGCAGGGCCAAGATGATAGGCATAAACAGATCGGTATCGTAGTTGCTTTGCGTATTCTGCAAAACCGCCGCCAGCCGCTCCAGCCCCGCCCCCGTATCCACATAACGAGCCCCCAGCCGCTCCAGCGTTCCATCGGCCTTGCGGTTAAACTGAATAAACACCAGATTCCACAACTCAATGAAACGTCCGCAGCCGCTGTTGACCGCGCACCGATGGCCCGGCTCATGCTGTTTGTCGCACCGCTCGGCTCCCAAATCAATATGGATTTCACTGCACGGCCCGCACGGCCCGGTAGCCCCCATCTCCCAGAAATTATCCTTGCGCCCGCAAAACAGCACCCGCTCTTTGGGCAGCGGCGTCAGGGACCTCCACAGCTCGGCCGCCTCTGTGTCCGGCTCGGCCCCATCCTCGGCATCGCCGGCAAACACCGTTGCCCACAGCCGATTCGGATCGATACCATACACCTTCGTCAGCAGCTCCCAGGCCCACTCAATCGCCTCGGCCTTGAAATAATCATCAAACGACCAATTGCCCAGCATCTCAAAAAACGTATGATGGTACGTATCCAGCCCCACTTCTTCAAGGTCGTTGTGCTTGCCGCTGACCCGGATGCATTTTTGGCTGTTGACCGCCCTGCCAAAGGCCGGCTGCTTATGGCCCAGAAAAATATCCTTAAACTGGTTCATCCCGGCGTTTGTAAACAGCAGCGTCTCATCGCCGATCGGCACCACTGGCCAACTCGGCACAAACCGATGTCCGCGTTCTTTGAAAAACTCAATAAACCTGCTGCGAATGTCGTTAGCGCTTAACACGGTCTGCGTCAGTCCTTATCTTCTTCAGTTTCGATTTCTTCCTCGTCGAGCAATCCCTTGGCCACGAGGATTTTGTGTTTGAACTCGTCCATCAGTTCGGGGTTGTCCTGTAAAAACTGCTTGGCGTTTTCGCGACCCTGGCCCAGTTTGACCTTGCCGTAGTTGTACCATGCGCCGCTTTTTTCGGCAATGCCGCATTCAACGGCCAGATCCAGCAGATCCCCAACCGTGCTGATGCCGCTGTCGAACATAATATCGAACTCCGCGGTCTTGAACGGAGCGGCCACCTTGTTTTTCACCACCCGCGTCCGCACACGGTTGCCGACAGCTTGATCGCCGCTGGTAAGGGTCTGAATCCGCCGCACATCCAGCCGCACCGACGAATAAAACTTCAACGCGTTCCCGCCGGTGGTCGTTTCAGGGTTGCCGAACATCACCCCGATTTTCATACGAATCTGATTGATGAAAATCAGACACGTCTTGCTCTTGCTGATTGCCCCCGTCAGTTTGCGCAGCGCCTGGCTCATCAGCCGTGCCTGCAGACCGACGTGGCTTTGTCCCATCTCGCCCTGTAGCTCCGCCGCCGGCACCAACGCCGCCACCGAATCAACCACAATAATATCAACCGCATTGGACTTGACCAACATCTCAACAATGTCCAGTGCCTGCTCACCGGTATCGGGCTGGCTGATCAGCAAACTGCTGATATCTACGCCCAGTTTTTTGGCCCATGTCGTATCCAGCGCATGCTCGGCATCGATAAACGCCGCCACCCCCCCGGCCCGCTGGGCATTGGCTATCGCGTGCAGAGCCAGCGTGGTCTTGCCCGATGATTCGGGGCCATAGAACTCGATCACCCGGCCGCGCGGAATGCCCGCACCCCCCAGCGCAATATCCAGCGACAACGCCCCCGTGCTGATACCTTCGATCCTCGGCCGGTTCGATTCGTCCATCTTCATAATCGAGCCGACCCCGTACTGCTTTTCAATCTGGGCAATCGCCCGCTCAAGGGCATCGTTTCGGGCAGAACTGTCGCTTGCTTTTTCAGCGATATCCAGCGTTTTGGATGCTGTCGCTTTCTTTTTTGACGTCTTTGCCATAAAAACATCCTTCCTGATTCACGCTTTTTGAGATTCAATGGAAAGGGCAAGAGTACTCCAAAACCCTCCATCCGTCAATACTATTCGCCCCGGTCAGGGTATTTTACCACAGCCATAACCGCCCCGGCGGAACTATAAAAAAGGAGCCGACACCTCCACAGGCCCCGGCCCCATCAGTGCTCCAGCTCAACGACTGCTCTTTTGCATTTTTATCCCGACTCTTCCGGCCGGAGATGGGGTATTCCATCTCAATTGCCCCACCGAAAAGGCCTTCAAGAACGCTTACAGCAATTCGTCAATCGCCGCGGTCAGGTCTTTTTTACTGGTCAGCCCGACCCATTTCTTGACCATCTGGCCATCCTTAAACAAAATCAGCGTCGGAATCGCGTTGATGCCGTAATTGATGGCCGCGTCCCGATGTTCATCCGTGTTGACTTTGCAAATCGTCGCCTTGCCGGCGTATTCTTTGGCGATCTCTTCGATGACAGGGGCGATCATCTTGCACGGCCCGCACCACGGCGCCCAAAAATCCACCAGCACCGGACCGTCGCTCTGGCTTACCGTTGATTCAAATGTCGCATCCGTCAGTTCGATTACCTGTCCCGCCATTTGTATCTTCCCTTTCCGTTTGGGGTTCCCAACGTCTTGTTATGGTCAGCCTGTTTGATGAGGGCGTTATTGTAAAGCGTCTGACGACTGCTGTCAAATTTCATTTTTCTCAACCGCCGCATCAACATCGCCCTGCAAGGTCGGCTTTTCCGGCAAAGGTATCTCTTTAATAGGCACTGGCGCACGGCCTGCCGATTCGACCTTGTCCTCCGCCTTGGCTGGACGCCCCTGCTCAAGAGACGGCTTCGCAGCAGACTGTTCCGCTTGCCCCTCTTGCCCGCTGCCTGACGGGGCGACCTGATGCAACTCGCTATCCTCCGGCTCAGTCAAATGGTCGGCATAAATCGCCTTGGGAACTGCCTCCTCAGCCGGCTCAGAGGTCAGCGGCTTAAGCAAAATCTCACCTGCCCCTTCCGGCTGCTCGGCCCAGATCAGCCGATTGCGGATCAACTCAAGAATCCCCAAAAACAGCCCAATCATCACCAGCCGATTTTTCCGCCCCTCAAAAACCTTGGCCATCGACATCGGCCCTTCACTTTGCAGCCGATGCAGTACCTCAATCTGGTACAGATCTATCGGCGTATCATCTTTTATATGATCATAACGCGTGGTATGGCCGGTCGCCTTCATAATCCCGTCAAAGGCCTCCAGCAGCGTCCAGATGCTGACCTGTTCCAGATCCACCTCTGGCTCCTGAGAGGGTTTGAGTTTTTCCAATATCGAAGGCGGACGGGTGTATCGTTGCTGGCGGCTCTGCGCCGATGCGTCCAGCAGATTGGCCGCGTCTTTGAACCGTTTGTACTCCAACAGCTGACGCACCAACTCAGCACGGGGGTCTTCGAGGGTGCCCTCTTGCTCGGGCCCGTCCTCCGGTCGCGGCAGCAGCATCACCGATTTGATTTCCATCAGCGTCGCTGCCATCACCAGAAAATCGCCAGCCAGATCGATATCCAGCGCCTTGAGCATCTCGATGTATTCCACATATTGAGCGGTAATGCGGGCTATCGGGATGTCGTAAATATCCACCTCTTCTTTGCGCACCAAATACAGCAGCAAATCCAGCGGCCCGGCAAACATATCCAACTTGACCCGATATTCACTCATTGATCATTCCTCAGAGGACGCCTGACCATCATCATCCTGGTCTTCATCGGCCTGGCCCGATTCGACCGCCTCCAGCACCGCCCTGGCCCGCTCAGCATCGCTTTCAAACACCTGCACATCCACTGTAATCACATTCGGATACGGCATATTGACCGCCAAATCCAGTCCGGCCAGCGTACAGGCAATGCCCTCGTTTTCCAGCGTCAGTCTGGCCACCTCCGCATCGAAACCGGTCTCATAACGGGCAATCGTAACGAGTTTTTCATACTCTCGCATCGCGTTTTTTTCCCAACCCGACCGCGTCACGCACGCGCTGCATCGTCTCGGCCGCCACCGCACGGGCACGCTGGGCCCCTTGCGTGAGCACCTGCTCGACATAATCGGGATTCTGGTCAAGTTCTTGTCGTTTTTGGCAGTAAGGACGGAAATACGCACACAACAACTCCGCCACACGTTGTTTGACCGTGCCATAGCCAACACCGCCGCGTCGATACTTTTGTTCCCATTCGGTCAGTTCCGCCTCATCGGCCACCAGCCGGAGCAATGCGAAAACAGCGCATTTGTCCGGGTCCTTCGGCTCCTCGACAGGCGTCGAGTCGGTCACAACCCGCATCACTTTTTTTCGCATACTGGATTCCGACTCAAAAATCTCGATGGTGTTATTGTAACTTTTGCTCATCTTGCGGCCGTCAATTCCCGGCACCACTGCCACAGACTCAAGGATTTGTTCCTCCGGAATCACAAAAATCTGGCCGTACTGGGTGTTGAATTTGACCGCAATATCCCGAGTCACCTCAATATGCTGCTTCTGGTCAGCCCCCACCGGCACCAGATTGCTGTCAAACATCAGGATATCGGCCGCCTGCAATACCGGATAGGCAAAAAGGCCGTGATTGGGCAAGAGCCCCTGAGCGACCTTGTCCTTATAACTGGTACATCGCTGAAGCAGCCCCATCGGCGTCACACACGACAAAATCCACGCCAACTCCGTCACCTCGGGCACATCCGACTGACGCCAAAAGACCGTCTTTTGCGGATCCAGACCCAACGCCAAATAATCCTTGGCCACCTCAAGCGTCCGAGACGCCAAATCCGCAGGGGCCGGATTGCTCGTCAACGCATGATAATCCGCTATAAAATAAAATCCCTCATGATCGGCCTGCAAAGCCAAATGCTGACGCATCGCTCCGAAATAATTGCCGATGTGCAGTTTGCCTGACGGCTGAATTCCCGACAAAATACGCAAATCTACCTCCACAATACAATGAATCAATCGACACAGTTTAACCTTCCTCGGCCCCCCCAAAAAAAGAGCCCAACGGTAAGGCCGGCCGTAATCCGGCAACCCGGAGACACAGAAAATCACTAAACCAGCCCGCATTACTACCACTGTACCGACTAAAAGTCAATTTAATATCAACCGGCAAAAACACACGCCTCTTTAATTTTAGACCCATTATGACCACTATTAATAAGTTCTTCTCATCAAATCCCAAACGAATCACTAAGCTGGCATTATTTTTTCTTGACGAAACTTTATATTTAGATATGATTATTATAAAGTTGCGAAATAGTCAAAAGATATCCTTATGAGTCGGGAATACCGGCAGCGTGATACAGGTAAATCACCAGCCGGTTTTGTAACAATTTGCCAAAAGCAGGTTGTAAGCAGAGCTTCAAGAACATCGAATCCGTTCGGTGGGGCGAGAGGTGGCTACGAC
>JAAYQH010000372.1 GCA_012519365.1 Planctomycetota bacterium
CAACCCCCTGATGGGGACAGGCTTGGTGGTGGGTCTTAACGGAACCGGCGACAGCTCGTTACCCAGTGCCCAAATGCTGACCAGTTTGCTGCGGCGTGAAGCCGGGGTGACCCTCTCGCCGGCTGACTTGCGGTCGGCCAATATTGCACTGGTCATGGTCACCGCCGAATTGGGGCCGTGGGATCAGCCAGGCGCTACCATCGACATTACCGTCTCGGCACTTGGTGATGCCCAGAGTTTGCAGGGGGGCATGCTCCTGGCGACAGAGTTGAAAGGTCTGGACGGCGAGGTCTATGCCGTTGCACGGGTGGCGGCTATTTCGACCAATTCCTGGAATGTCGAAGGACGAACCGGCAGCCGTGTGACCAAGAACCATCCGACCGTCGGACGCATTCCCAATGGCGCCAATGTTGAACGGTCGGTGCTGTCAAATTTCGTTGAATTTGTCGGACAGCATCGGATTGTAACCTTGCGGCTGCGTAATGAGAATTTTACGACTGCCGAGCGGATTCGCCAGGCTATCAACAAGGCCTATCCCGGCTGTGCGTATGCCTCGGACCCGGGCACGATTCGGGTGCGAATTCCAGACACAATTGGCCTGGATCGGCACGTTCAGTTCGTGGATACGGTGATGCAGATGGATGTGGAGGTGGATGTGCCGGCCATTGTCGTGATCAATGAACGAACCGGTACCATTGTTGTTGGCGGCAATGTGACGATTTCAGAAACAGCGGTTGCCCAGGGCGGCCTTGTCGTCCGTATCAAAGAGCAGAAAACCGTTTCGCAGCCGACGACGCCGTTTACAGAAAACGCCACGACCGCAGTGGTGGACGACACAGCGATTGCCGTGGAAGAACGGCAAGGGTCGCTGATTCAAGTGCCGCGAACAGTGACGGTTGAAGAGCTGGCCAATGCGTTGAATGCCATTGGCGCCTCCCCGCGTGACCTGATCGCAATTTTTGACGCCTTAAACAAGGCCGGTGCCCTTCATGCCCGGCTTGAGATGATGTAAGGAAATACCCGATGGATGTTGCGCAGTTGCTTCATAAACCGATTTCTCAGCCTCAAAAGGCTGATGCCTGTGGGGATGCCTTAGCGCTGAATCAGACCGAGGATGAGGCTCGTTGTGCCCGGCAGCTTCGCTGCTCTGCTGTGCAGTTTGAGCAGATTCTGATGCATCAGATCATTAAACAAATGAATGAAACGGTCAATTATACCTCTCTCGATGAAGATGATGACACCGGTCAGCAGATACAGGGGATGGTCGGTTCGTTTATGGCGGATGCCCTCGGCCAAAAAGGCGGCTTGGGTCTCTGGAAGATAATCTATCATGATCTGGCACGGAAACAGGGCCTCGATACCGAGCAGTTTCCGGCCGAAGGAAATCAACTCAATGAATACCGATAACCCATACACACAGTTACAACAGGCGGTCATGGAGGAACTGGAAGTGTTTCTTGACGCTCGCCAGGCCGAACTTTTACAGATGCTCGAGCGGCTTGGTGAACTGCGGGCGGCCGTCATCAAACGGGATGAACCGACATTGACGCGACTGCTTGAACAGGTTCAGCAGGACGCTGAAGAACGCCGCCGGCTCGATACGGCCCAACGACACATCGAACGACAGCTCGCAGAGGCGTTTGGTGGGCTGGGCGGCTGCGTAACCCTGTCGGCATTGTGTGCCTGTCTTGACGAGCGTCATTGTGCCGTTGTGCAGCAAAAGCAGCAGCAGATGCTCGAGCTGGTGCATCGGGTTCGTCATGAGGCCGAGATGACCGAACTGATGCTGCGGGAATGTGCGCGGTGCAATCGCTTGCTGCTCAGCGCGATTCTCGGGCCAAATCAGCAGTCGGTGACGTGTGGCCCGCAGGGACAGGGCCAATGGGACGTGCATCGCGGCCTGGTGAGTATGAAACTCTAACAAAGCGGGAGTCTTTTTTCATGTCAGGTTATCATATCGGCATCAGCGGCATTCACGCGGCACAAAAGGCGCTGATGATTATCGGCAACAACATCGCCAATGCCGCCACCGAAGGCTACCATCGGCAGGATATCAATCTGACGCCGGCGACAGAGTCTTATGCCAACGGTGTGATGGTCGGACAGGGCGTTGAATACGCCGGCGTCGTTCGGCGGATCGATGATGTTCTTGAATCGGAGATGCTTCGGCAGGAATCTATCCTGGCCGATATGCAGCGCCGTCTTGATATGCTCAGCACGATTGAAAGTGCGTTTGGTGAGTTGAGCACCGACGGCTTAAGTACCGCGATCGATCAATTTTTTGCATCTTTTCAAAATTTGGCCATGCGCCCCGAAGACGTCAATCTGCAAAGCCAGGTTCTCTCCACGGCGCAAACGTTGGTCAGCCAGATGAACAACCTGGCCACCACGGTGTCCAACTTAAATGATACAACCTACGACGAGGCCTGTTCGAAGGTGGACCGCATTAATTTGCTCTCCGAGCAGATCGCCTCTTTGAATCAGGAAATATACAATCAAACCATTCGCGGCAATGACCCCACCAATACGCTGGATCAGCGTGATGCGTTAATCACCGAACTGGGGCGACTGATCGGAATTCGTACAGTTGCCCGAGATAATGGGATGGTGGACATCATCGCCTCGGATGTTTCGATTGTGGTCGGCTCGGAGGTGACCGGGCTGGAAATCGGCATGGTTAACAATGGGCAGTTCTATGAATTGGGACTGCGGCCGAAAGGTACCGATTCTTATAATACGCAAGTCAGCGGAGGAGAACTCGGCGGATTGTTTGAATTGCGTAATTCCCTTATTTGTGACCTCCAGCAGCGTCTTGATGTGCTGGCCGAAACTCTCATTACCGAAACGAATAAACTGCACGCGCAGGGCGTGGGTCAGGACGGTTCCTTTTCCTCGTTGACGGGCTGGACATTATCCCAAACGAGCCTTGCCGAGACAATACCGCCGATTCAGACCGGGACGGTTTACATTCGCCTGACCGGACCGGATGGGACAGCACGTCGGTGCAGCATCGAGATCGATGCGGATGACACGTTTCAGGATATCGCCGACAAACTGGACGCCATAGACGGCATCAACGGTCATTTTTCCGGCGGACGAATTCAGATTGTTGCCGATGCGGGGTACACGTTTGATTTTCTGCCGGGCGTCGATTCTGTTCCCGTCTTTACCAGTGCCGATCCACATGCCGGGACAGAAACAGC
>JAAYQH010000373.1 GCA_012519365.1 Planctomycetota bacterium
ATTTTCTCAGAACACCCCAGCAGTTGATAGACCAATTGCCGGGCCAAACCGCCGCCGAAATAATTACGCTGAAAAAAATGGTCTATCGCCAGCCGGCGTTTACATGTGCCCAGCCTCCTCATTCCCATCCCTACGGCACGTCGGTGTACCCATTGCTGGGCTACGGGTATGTGGACTGTTTACTCAAGTTACCGCCGTTATGGCTGTTCAATAAGCAATTTTCCAAGTTTATGATTTATCAGTGTGCGCCAAGGCTGCGGGCGATTCCGTATGCCAACACTGGCGAGCTGCTGAGCGGGCGAATCGGCAAAGCAAGGGCGCCAATGATCGATTACAAACTCTGGGCCCTTAAGCGCCGTCTGGGGGTTGTCTGTCGAAAGTTGATTCCCAAGCGGACCGGGTCGGCCGAGTCCATGGGCGATATTTTTCTGGTGCAATCCGATAAAGCCCTGCTTGCCGAACTTCGGGATATGCTGACGGAAAGTTCCGGGATGAGAGATTATTTTAATGTGGATTTTTGTGTCGATTATCTCAATCGTTTTGAGGCGGGCGGCGATGTTCCCAAAATCGCATTCAGTCCGGATCATCCCGTCGGGTTCCTGGCGGCCATCCTCTACACCTGTCGTTGTACCGGTATGATTTGATACCGATTGTATTGCCCAAAGGAAAACGAAATGTTTTTGCATTTGATAGAAGATGAAAAGTTTATAGCCGAAATGATCCGCCTTTTCGAGCAGTGCGACCCCGGCAACCATCAATTTGTGATCATTAAACAAGAGCCCCAAAACGAGCTGTGCCACCTTAAGGGCATTGATAATGTGCGTCTGATTCCATGGCACAGTCAACCGTACGAGGAACTCAAAGCCAAACTTTCCGATTACACGGCCATTTTTATTCACGGGTTGTTCAATCGCATTTATATCGAATGGGTGGAAAAGGCGCCGCCCGAGGCGGTGTTTGTGTGGGTGTTTTGGGGGGGCGAATTACTGCTGTTTGATCGCTATCGTTCGGGGCTGCTGCTGCCGGAAACAAGGGTGTTGCGTTTTAAGAATACAATGCTGCCGTGGCTGGCGGTGATTTGGCGAAAATACAGCGAAATGGTTCGGCGGGGGCAATTTTCCAGCGTCGTTCAGTCTCTTCGCGGCGCCTCCGAGCGAACGCCTCAATCCCAAACTCTAAAAGTCAGCGTGAAATTAAAAAACGCCATCCGGCGAATGAATTACATTATCCCCATTATTGAAGATGATTTTTTTATGCTTCAACATATGTTTTCCCCGTCGGCAAAGATGCTGACGTGGAATTACAGTGTCGGCATTTCGCTGGATCGCTTTGAACAGGCAAAAAGTAAAAAAGAGCATTGGCTTGTCGGCAATTCCGCTCATTATACCAATAATCATCTTGAAATTTTCCGTCAATTACGAAAAATCAAGACATTTAATGGAAAGATTATCGTTCCGCTCAGTTACGGCGACCCCCGATATCGGGATGTCATCCTGCGAACAGGCCGAAAGTTCTGGAAAGAACAATTTACCCCTCTTTTGGAGTTTATGCCACGCGACCAGTACTGCGAGCTGATCAATACATGCTCGTGTGCCTTTTTTAATACGCGACGTCAACAGGCGATGGGGAATATCGTTTTGCTGTTGAGTTTGGGAGTCAAGGTCTTTTTAAGAGAAGAAAACCCTGTTTATCAGTTTTTACGCCGAAAAGGAGTAGCGGTCTTTTCGATTCAAAAACACATTTCCCCCCGGTCTGCCGAGATGATGTCTCCCTTGCCTGAACAGATAGTCCAATCCAACCGCGAGATACTGAGACATTTATATGGAGAGTCTGCCCAACGCACAAGAACAATGGCCCTGCTAAGCGAATTAAAGGGACAAAAATAATCCGAAAAAACAGCAGGCAAGCCCTTTTCAGAATTGCGATAACGGGTTGAAATAAAAAGAGTTACAAGTTTTACTGCCAGTGGAATATAATAAAAAAAGCCCTGGAAAATATCCAGGGCTTTTGAACTTACCTTCTCAGACTCTTATTAGTTGGTATGCGGGAAGACGTTCATGTTTTCCTTATCATTAACCAACATTGAATCTTCCATGCCTCTCGGATAAGCGTCCGGGGGAGTACTTCCAAGAGCGCCTCTTCGCCATTGGTTCTCATCGGTAGATGATAGCTGTGTCACTGTCCACCGTGTGTAGATGTTGTCATTTCTGACACCCACATCGGAGCGTCCTTCGTAGGCGGTATGGCCGTCTGCGTAGAGGACGTTCTGACCTTCGCGGTCGTGCGGCTGAGAGTTGGCGGCAAAGATTTGATACCGCGAGGCATCATCCTCCCAATACAGCGGCGAAGACCGGTCCAGATAATTCTGCGCGGTAATGTCCGTAGAAGAGGAATTAAAGTTAAGGCGGGTATCAAAGAACGGATTCTTGTCCGCCATCACGGCAAAGGCTGCCGAGCGATTGTCATCGGCCGCATACCGGCCGCGCTTACCCGTCCCTCCGGTTTGGCCGGGATCATTACCCTTATACGGCATATGGTAGGAATAACTGACGCAGTTGAACGGCCCCATACTGGCATTGTAACTGGTATGACCAAAGTCCCACAACTGGACAAGATCGCGGTTGTCCGGATTCTTGCCGTCAAACTCATTTTCGCCGCCGGACGGGCAGACAAACGACTTGGGGCTCACGTCCGCTTCACGCACCAACAAATACAAACTGGTCCCGACGGAAATTTGGGGGTTAACACCCGAATCGTTCCAGGGGAGTGTCGCGGCATACCACGCGGTGTTAGCCATTTGTGGCGACCACTCGGGGTTGGTTTTACCCCCCTGAACCGTGTAGCGTCCGTCGTAGTCGTGGGCATACACGGTTTGGGCGGTGCCGAGGCCCCTCAGATTGGTGCCGCAGACGACCCGCTGAGCAATCTTCTTGACCTTGCTCAACGTCGGCATCAGAATGGCCATCAGCATGGCGATGATTGCGATCACCACCAACAGCTCAATTAGTGTGAAACCTCTTTTCTTTCTCATAAAACATCTCCTTTCCTGCATTGACTCGGTCAAAAGGTGTCTTCGGTCTATTTTAGCTATTATTGCCGGTCGGCTCCAACGCAGAGCCTAAGGGTTTTGATGACCGAGTTCCTGCACGAAACATGCTCGGCCGAAGACATTTCACGTGTAACTTACTCCCTAAAGTTCAGGGTGCTGTGCTCATCCAGCACCAACAGCGTGGAAAGGAGGAAGGAAAACAAAGGCAGGTTCACGACATTGAAGAATTAAAATGTAAAATATAATGGCTTTTCGAATCTATTAACTTTTCGTGATACCGACCTATTGTCCGACCTTACCTATTTCCACCTTTTACCGTACCACAGTCCGATATTGAAGTCAAGAGGAAAAAATGAATTTTGTAAAAAATTATATATTCGGTACCGTCTTAAAACAGTTGCGTTGAGAGGGGTCTGTGATTATTATCTTTTGTGGATACGCGAGGTGCCGTTGCAGGAGTGGTTTTTGTGCCCTTAAAACCTCACTAAACTTTTGGGAAAAGCCTTATGATATCTGTTTTTGGGTCGCTGGTCGGGAAAGAAGAAATCGAGGAGATTTCTTCCAGTATTGAAAATCAATGGATGGGCCTTGGGCCGAAGGTCAGTCGATTTGAATCGGAGTTCTCAAGTCGATTGGGTTTGTCGGGATTGGTGATGGTGGACTGCGGGACCAACGCCCTGTATTTGGCGATCAAAACGCTGGGCATTCCGCCTGGGCGGGAGCTTATTATGCCGGCCTTTACGTGGATTGGCTGCGCGCAGGCGGTGATGTTAAATGGGCTTGTCCCTGTTTTCTGCGATGTGGACCTGGACAGCCAGAATGTTACTGCGCAGACTATTTCTCGATACATCTCATCTAAAACCGCGGCTATCATGGTCGTTCATTACGCCGGCAAGCCGGTGGCGATGGAAGAGGTGATGGCCCTGGGGTTTCCGGTGATTGAAGACGCCGCCCATGCGGTGGATTCCAAGCGCAACGGTCGGTATTGTGGAAATCTCGGAACGATAGGGATTTATAGTTTCGATGCGGTGAAAAATCTGGCCACCCCGGAAGGCGGAGGCATCACGTCGCAAAATCCGGAGTATTTGGAATTGGCCCGCGAGTTGCGGTATTGTGGTATTGCTAAGTCCGGTTTTGAGGCCAAAGATACCAGCAAAAAGCGATGGTGGCAGTATCAGGTGCGGGATATATGCCCCAAAATGCTCCCGAATGATATTGTCGCCTCGGTGGGGTTGGCGCAATTGCGGCGGCTTGACAGCAACCAGCGTTATCGGGAAAAAATTTGGCGGTTTTATCAGCAGGAATTCGCCTCGGTCGGTTGGCTTTGCAGGCCGGTGGATGCGGCCGAAAATGAACAACACTCCTACTTTACGTACACGATTCGTGTGCTGAATCAGCGACGGGATGACCTGGCGAGATATCTTTTGGAACGCGGCATCTATACGACGCTGCGGTATGAGCCGCTTCATCTGATACCGATTTATAAATCGCACTCCAAACTGCCGATTTCCGAGCAATTGAATGAAGAGGCGTTGAGTATTCCTCTTCACCCGCGTTTGACGGAAAATGAGGTGCAGTATATCGTGGATTCCATCAAATCTTTTCCAGGCTGAACATGTGTCTGAGGGGTTTGAACTTGTTGAATGTTAACCAAGTGAGGTGAATTATGGGCTTTCTTTCTCGTGATAAGGTTGAGTCTATGGGGTTTGCCCGAGTTGGCAAGAATGTAAAAATTTCCGATAAAGCCTCCTTTTATAATCCCTCCAACATTTCCATTGGAGACAATACGCGGATTGATGATTTTTGTATTTTGTCCGCGGGGCAAGGGGGGATTCAAGTGGGCAGTTATATCCATATCGGCTGCTACAGCAGTTTTCTGGGCAATGCGCCCATCATTCTTCACGATTTTTGCGGCATCTCAGGGCGGGTGTCTTTTTATTCCCATATTGACGATACGTCGGGTGAGTATTTGGTGCAGCCGACATTTCCGGATGAATATCGCCATATGATTTCCGGTCCGATTGTCATTGAGCGTCATGGTCTTGTCGGTGCAGGGTCCATCGTATTTCCGGGGGTAACCGTGGGGACAGGGACGTTGGTCGCAGCGCTGTCGCTGGTCAAGGAAAGTTGTGAGCCGTATTGGATTTATGGAGGGGTGCCGGCCAAAAAGATCAAGCCGAGAAAACGTCATTTTCTTGAGTTGGAAAAGAAATTTTTGGAACAGATGTCAAAAGAAACCAATCGTGGAGACATGTGATCTGAAAGGGATTGCGTAACTATGGATACAGAATCCAGACTCAAACATCTTCAGGAAAAACTTCAAGCCATAGGTCAGTCTCATTTGCTGTCTTTTTACGACGAATTGGATGACAAAAGGCGACAGCGGCTGCTGGAGCAGATTGAGGCGTTGGATTTTAGGCATATTCCCGAGTGGGTCCAGCATTATGTGAAGGATTATACGGCGGTGGCGTTGCCGACGTCGTTTGAGCCGGCGCCGTCGTATCCGGCCCGGCCGCGGGATGAGCAACAGCGTGAAAAATACGCTCAGGCGACCCGTTTGGGCGAGTCTCTGGTCCGTCAGGGCAAGGTGGCGGGGTTTGTCGTGGCCGGGGGGCAAGGCACGCGGCTTGGGTTTGATGGGCCGAAAGGCAATTTTCCGATTAGCCCGATCAAGAATAAGACGCTGTTTCAGATTTTCGCCGAGTCGCTGCTGGCGGCCTCGAAAAAATACAATACGACGATTCCCTGGTATATTATGACCAGTCCGCTGAACCATCAGGCGACGCTGGAGATCCTTGAATCGGCGGGATATTATGGTTTGAACAAAAAAGATGTGTTTTTGTTTCAACAAGGGACAATGCCCAATTTTGATTTTGAGGGTAAAATCCTGCTGGCCGATAAAGACACCATCGCGGCCAGTCCGGACGGGCACGGCGGCAGTCTGAAGGCCCTTTACAAGAGCGGCGCTATTGCGGATATGCGGCGGCGCGGCGTGGAATATCTCAGCTATTGGCAGGTGGATAACTCCCTGGTTCGCATTGTCGATCCGCTTTTTATCGGACTGCACGTGCTGGATCGTTCTGAGATGAGTTCCAAGGCGTTGCTCAAGGCCGATCCTTTGGAGAAAGTGGGTAATTTCTGTCTTGTAGATGGCAAGGTCACAGTGATTGAATACAGCGATCTGCCCGAAGAGCAGGCCCTGCGACGCAAGGCCGACGGGTCGCTGGTTTTTGAGCTGGGCTCGATCGGGCTGCATATGATTGATGCAGCATTTATCGAGCGGCTCAATCGGGGGGGTGATTTTGCGTTGCCGCTGCATCGGGCTATTAAGAAGATTCCGCATATTGACGCGGCCGGCAACCCTGTCAATCCGACGGAACCGAACGGGATTAAGTTGGAAACGTTTGTATTTGATGCGTTGCCGCTGGCGGAGCAGTCGATTATCCTGGAGACGATTCGGTCGGAGGAGTTTGCACCGGTGAAAAACGCCACCGGCCCCGACAGCCCGGAGGTCACGCGACGGATGATGATTGAGCGGGCGGCGCATTGGCTGGAGCAGGCCGGCGTGGCGGTGCCGCGTAAGGCCGACGGGACGCCGGATTGTGTGCTGGAAATTGCGCCGAGTTTCGCATTGTGTGCCGATGATATTAAAGAGAAGGCAGATCGTGTACCAGCCATTCAGCCCGGCCAGGTGCTTTATCTTGAATAGATAGAAGGGGTCTTTGGGGCAGAAGAATGTTCGATTCCTCGGCTTCGCCTCGGAATGAGAAGCGTAAGTGCGCCCTGGAAGGAGGGATGAGGGGTTAAACAGAGAGATCCCTCGCTGCGCTCGGGATGACAATATAATAAGTTTCGGGATGACAATATAAGTTTCTAAACGACAATAAAGTTTCGAAACGACATAAAACGACATAATAAGCCTCGAAACGACAGAATAAGCCTTGGGATGACAGTATAAAACGCGGGAGTATTAGGCTTGGGAGGGCAACAGGGGGGCATTTCGGAATGATCGTTGTGTTGGGGGCAGAAGGAAGGGCGCAGCGTTTTTCAGGGCGATGAACAGTGGGTGTTTAGAATCCTTGCGCGGGCAGAGAGAGGGGGTGGGGGTAAATTTTCTCATTTTTTTGCAACGGGTCGCGTTTTTGGTCTTATCTTTCGCCATTTTTCTTGTTTTGCGGTGAGTTTGTGCGGCAATATCAACTCTTGGCACAAATATTGCTTATTTTTCGCTGTGAGATAGTATTTTTGCGAAAGGTGCAGAGATGGTGCAGGATTCGAACATTATGGGATTGCTGGAGGCGGGGCTTCGGGCCGAGGGGTTGCGCCAGCAGGCCCTTGCCAATAACATCGCCAACCTTCAGACGAACGGCTATCGTCGGGTGGATGTTGATTTTGAAGAGGTGCTGAACAAGGCTATCGAAGGACATTCATCGCTGGAGCCAGCGACGCTGGAGGCGGGGCTGTATCAAACGCACAATACGCCGATTAATGAAAACGGCAGCGATGTGAGTCTGGATACGGAGGTCGGTGAGATGGTGAAAAATTCAATTCGACATCGGGCCTTTGCCCTGCTGATGAAAAAGCGATACCAGCAGATGGACTCGGCGATGCGGGTGTAGGGGGAAGAAGTCAGAAGACAGAAGTCAGACGTGTAAAATGACAGTAAGAAGGGAATCGTAAAATGCGTGTGGACTCAGGGATGTTTGGAACGATAGATATAGCCGTTTCGGGGCTTCGTGCCTCGAACAAGCAGATGGAAGTGGTCGGATCGAATATCGCCAATATCCAGACGACCGATGCGGGCAACGGCCGGCCGTATCGGCGGCTGATCGCGGAATTTGCCGCCTGCAAGGACGGTCTTGGAGGGGTTGAGGTGGCCGATGTCGTTCAGGATATGAGCGATTTTCAGCGTGTGCTTGATCCGGGCCATCCGGCGGCGGACGAGAACGGCTATGTGGCGATGCCGAATGTGGATTGGCCGACCGAGATGATTACGCTGAATCTGGCCAGCCGAACATATCAGGCAAACGCGGCAATTTTGAAACGCTATCAAAAAATGGTTGAGTCAAGTCTTGAACTCTTAAGATAAGGATATCGCAATGACTGTTCAATTTAATCCTCAGATTAACACCCTTTCCGGTCCCGGCAGTGCGTCGGTTACCCGACGGCCCCAGGAAGGCGGCTCGTCGGCGCAGGGGGACTTTGCCAAGGCAATCCGTCAGTCGCTGGGCAGCGTCAATCAGGATCAGCACGAGGCCAACGCCTCCATCGTGGACCTGCTCAGCGGCAAGCAGCAGGATGTCAACGCGGTTGTGGCGGATGTGGCCAAGGCGGATATGAGTTTTAAGATGCTGGTTGGGGTGCGTAACAAGTTGGTTGAGGCCTATAAAGAAACAATGCGGATGCAGATTTAGGGCAGCGGTCTAAAGCCTGAAGTCCGAGGACAGCGATTTGTTGGGAATGGGTTGGCCTTATTAGCACATGGGATTTTTTCAGAATATCAATGCGGTCTGGCAAAAAATCGGGCTGATGCAGCGTGCGCTGCTGGTGGCGATTGTGCTGGCGTGTGTGATTACAGGTGTATTGCTGACCCAATGGGCCGCGCGGCCGGATATGCGATTGCTGTTCGGCAATCTGGATATTGAAAGCTCTTCGCGGATTGCCGAGAAACTCAGCGAAAGCGGCATTCCGTATGAAATCCGCAATGAGGGGCGCAGTTTGTTTGTGCCGGCGGATCAACTTTATACCATCCGGGCGTCTCTGTCGCGAGACGGTCTGCTGCCGCGAACCGGTGAGCCGGGCTATGAGATTTTTGATAAGGAAAAAATCGGCGTCAGCCCGCTGGTTCAGCGGATGAATTACAATCGTGCACTGCAGGGGGAATTGGCCAAGACGATTCAGGTGTTTGACGGGATTGAGTTTGCGCGGGTGCATATTGTGCGTCCGGAGCAGACGATGTTTACCACCGATGGGCAAAAGGCCAGTGCCTCGGTGATGGTGCGTTTGCGTCCAGGGTTTAAGCTCAGCGCGACGACTATCACCGCGATCCAAAATCTGGTGGCCGGGGCGGTGGAAGGACTTGGGCCGCAGCAGGTGACTCTGGCTGACAGTCAGGGGCGGCTGCTGAACCGCCAGGAGGCAAACGACCCGATTCTCAGCGGTGCGTCAACCTATAAAGAGTATAAGGCGGCAGTCGAACAGGAAATGGCTGACCGGCTGACACGTTCACTGGAGCAGGTGCTGGGGCCCGGACGAGCGGCGGTGATGACCAATGCCATGCTCGATATGACACAGGAAACCGTCGTCACAACGACGTACGAAAAAGGGATTCCTCTGGAAGAGACGATTGACGAAACAACCACAACACAGGAGGGGGCGACCGATGAGGACGGTCGGGTTATCGAGCCGGGCAGCTCGGAACGGACGGGCAGCACGGTCAGCAAATATAAGATTCCCGAAACGCGCACAACGCGCACGACGGTGCCGGGGCGGATTACGGGCTTGTCGGTCTCTGTTGTGGCGG
>JAAYQH010000374.1 GCA_012519365.1 Planctomycetota bacterium
CGGCACGAGTTTCTCAAAATCCAGCTGGATATTGGCATGGTTCTGATTGGTCGGGATGCAGCAATTGCCCCAGACGCATTCGCCGTTTTTGTCAAATTCATACGAATGAAACAGGATGCCGCGCGGCGCTTCGATGGCGGCATGGCCGCGTCCGGCCCGGGGCGTAACCCTGACCTTTTCGGGCTTTAGACCGCGGCTGAGCAGCATATCGATAACTTCGATGCTGCCTTCGACCACGTGGGCACACTCGGCCAATTGGGCAATGCTGTTGAAGTACGGATTACAGCAGCCTTTTTTCAGGCCGAACATCTCGGCGACTTCTTTGCCCAGCGGGCTAAGCAGCTCGGCGTTGTTGTTAAACCGTGCCAACGCCCCGGCTGCGTAGGCGTCGCGATGCCACTTGGTCCATTTGGCGGTCGATTGCGGATGGACGTACTCATTGGCCACGCTTTCCCACTTGGCCGCCGGAACGGGCGGCTTGCCGTTCAGATCGGTGCTGGTGATATCGCCGTGGTAGAAGGTGTATTCCCGCAACGTCCCTTTATACTGCCGCTGATTCTGCTTGAGGCTGACATACTCGGTTGGGCGGGTAAAGTCCGGCAGCGCATCGGCTGCCCCCAGCACGACCTTGCAAATTGTCACCAGATCCGGCACGATCGCTTCCAGTTCCTTTTTCAGGGCGCGCAACTCCTCTTCGCTCGGTACGCGGGTCATCCCCCCGGGCGTCAAGGTCACCGGATGCGTAATCCGACCGCCCAGCAGCGCCGACATTTGGTTGGCCACACGGTGAGCCTTGATAATGGTCTTGACCGCCTCGGTGGCCTTGGGAATCAGCGGCACAACGGATTTTTCGCCGAACAGGTCCGGTGCAACCAAATAGCCGACATGCAGCACATGGCTTTGCAACTGCTCGGAGTAGTGCAGCAGGTGGCGTACCAGATCGGTCTGCTCGGAGACCTCCAGTTTCAGCGCGTCCTCAACGGCACGGGTGGCCACCAGCGAATGCGAAATCGAGCAGATGCCGCAAATCCGGCTGACAATGGTCTGAATATCGTCATAGCGGCGGCCGCGCACCATCGCCTCAAAGAACCGCGGCGCCTCAGGCACCTGCCATTGACAGGTTTCGATCTTCCCGTCGGTGATATTGACCACGATATTGGCGTGGCCTTCGATACGGGTGACATGATGCACGTTGATATGGATGTTTTTACTCATGGCATTGGCCTCTGTCTTATTTGCTGTTGAATAACACCATTTTCTGCAATAAATCGTCCACCGTCAGGTGGTACTGCTCCATGACCTCTTTGGCCCCGTCCACATTGGGGTTATCGACCAGGCCGCGACAGCCGAAGCACCGCCAGCCGGCCGACGGACACGGTGCCCCGCAGCCGGCACGAATAATCGGCCCCAGGCAAATCTCGCCGTACTCATAGCGGCAGACGTTTTCTTTCGCCTTGCACTCCACACAGACCGGATACGTCGGAATCACAGGCTTTTTGCCGAGCAGCACGTCGCGAATGATCCGCCTGAACTCATCGTGATCGATCGGACAGCCGTGAATGCAGCAATCCACCTCCACGACTTCGTGCAGCGCCCGCGTCGTAGTGGTCGCCAGGTGGGGCATATCGGCGTCCTTGCCATAGACGCAGCGTTTGACCTCGTTCAGGTCAAAGTTGTTTTTCATCTTGTTGATGCCGCCGATGCTCGCACAGGCCCCCAGCGCAATGAGGACTTTGGCACGGCTGCGGATAATTTGCAGGCGATGCTCGTCTTCGGGTCGGGTAATCGACCCTTCGATAATGGCGACATCGTATTCATGGCTTTGCTCGCTCATCGCCTCGCGCCACTCGACCACTTCGACCGCACCGACCAGATCGATGAGCTCCTCTTCCAGGTTGACAATCTGAAGTTGGCACCCTTCACAACAGGCAAAATCAAAAATTGCTACACGCGGTTTGCTCATATTAAATCGCCTCCGGCACATTTGCCAAATCGCTGTATCGGAACACCGGCCCATCCTGACAGACATAAAATTGATTGATCTGGCAGTGGCCGCACTTTCCAACGCCGCATTTCATTCGTCGTTCAAGATTCACAAAAATCCTGTCCTCGGGCACGCCTGCCTCGGCCAGGGCTATCAAAACAAATTTATACATCACCGGCGGCCCGCAAACCATCACCAGACTTTTGGGCAGATCGCTTTCAACACAGGGAATCAGCGTGGTTACCACCCCCACATTGCCGTTCCAGCAGTCGTGCGCTTCGTCGATGGTTTCCAACACGGTCATATCCTTGCGGTCCTGCCACAGGGCGATTTCCTCGCGGAACAGCCGCATATCATAGCATTTGGTGCCGATCAGCACGGTCACCTTGCCGTAATCGTCACGGTGATCCAGGACGTAGCGAATAAACGACCGCTGCGGCACCAGGCCGATGCCGCCGCAGATAAAGACCAAATCCTTGCCCTTGGCCTGCTCGACCG
>JAAYQH010000375.1 GCA_012519365.1 Planctomycetota bacterium
CCAATGGATGCTGCGGATTACCAAATATGCCGAACGTTTGCTGGAAGTACTCAACGAGGTGGATTGGCCTGAGTCGATTAAAAAACTCCAGCAGGACTGGATCGGCAAAAGTGTTGGGGCCGAGGTGGATTTTAAGGTCTGCGATCACGATGCGACGATTCGCGTCTTTACCACACGGCCGGATACATTGTTCGGAGCGACCTATATGGTGCTGGCACCGGAGCATCCGCTGGTCGAGCAGATCACTACTCCGGACTATAAAGAAGCCATCGAGGCTTATCGGCAGCAAGCGGCCCGCAAGAGCGATTTGGACCGGACGGATTTATCCAAAGAAAAAACCGGTCAGTTCACCGGCGCCTATGCCGTCAATCCGGTCAATGGTGTCCCTATTCCCATCTGGATCAGCGACTATGTGCTGCTCAGTTACGGCACGGGGGCGATTATGGCCGTGCCGGCCCACGATGAGCGGGATTTTGAGTTTGCCAAAAAATTCAATCTGCCGATTATTCAGGTGGTTCAGCCGGATGATCCGGAATTGGCTCGGCAGGCTGCGGCGGGGCAATTGTGCTTTACCGGCGATGGAACAGCGATCAATTCCGGTCCCTTCGACGGGTTAAAAACCCCGGAGTTTAAGGAGAAGATCACCGTCTGGCTGGAACAAGAGGGGCTGGGCAAAAAGACCGTCAATTACAAGTTGCGGGATTGGCTCTTCAGTCGGCAGCGCTATTGGGGTGAGCCGTTCCCGATTTTGCACACCGCCGACGGCCGCATCATTCCCCTCGACGAGAGTGAGCTGCCGCTGCGCCTTCCGGATATGGATGACTTTCGCCCGACCGGCACCGGTGAGCCGCCGTTGGCCAAGGCAACCGACTGGGTCAACGTTACGCTGCCTGACGGCACCCCGGCCAAACGCGAGACCAATACCATGCCGCAGTGGGCCGGCAGCTGCTGGTACTACCTGCGTTATACCGATCCGCAGAATGATACCGCGGCGTTTGACCCGAACAAGGAACGCTACTGGCTGCCGGTGGATTTATATATCGGCGGGGCCGAGCATGCAGTGCTGCATTTGCTTTACTCGCGATTTTGGCACAAACTGCTCTACGATCTGGGCTATACGTCCACCTCAGAGCCGTTCAAAAAACTGGTCAACCAGGGGATGATCCTCGGCGAAGACAACCAAAAGATGAGCAAGTCCCGCGGCAACGTCATCAACCCCGATGCGGTCATTGAACAGTACGGCGCCGATTCGATGCGGCTGTATGAGATGTTTATGGGGCCGCTGGAGGCGACCAAGCCATGGAGCATGCAGGGCGTCGAGGGAGTGCATCGCTTTTTGAGCAAGGTCTGGCGGACAATTATCGACACCGAAAGCGGGGGCCTGGCTGCGGCAATTCAGGATGTTCCGGCCGACGAGGACACCACACGGCTGCTGCACCAGACAATCAAAAAAGTCACCGAAGATATTGAGACCTTTAGTTTCAATACGGCCATCAGCCAGATGATGATTTTCATCAACCACTTGGCCCGACAGGATGTCCGACCGAAAAACGTCGTCGAAACCTTCGTGCTTCTGCTGTCGCCCTTTGCGCCGCATATCGCCGAAGAACTCTGGCAGCGGCTTGGCCATACGGATACGCTGGCCTATGCGCCGTGGCCGACCTATGACCCGGCGTTATGCAGGGCCAAAGAGGTGGAGCTGGCGGTTCAGGTGCACGGCAAGATCAAGGATAAGATTGTCGTGCCGGCCGAGGCGGATGAAGAAACGATTCGCCAAAAGGCGCTGGCCTCGGACAAAGTACAGGCGGCTATGAACGGAAAAAAGCCCAGGAAAGTCATTGTCATCAAATCGCGCCTGGTCAATATTGTAGTTTAAGAGCCTGTTGCATAAATAATTGCCAGTAATTGCTCTTTTAACACGTGAATAAATCCAGCTTTTCGGGTATATAATAGGCTAAACGGATAGTTCAACCTGTAAAGGATTACAAAAATGGCTTACAATTTCCTGCCTTGCGACTGAAATCAGGCGTATCTTCTGCCTCCCTCGTTGACGGACTGGCTGCCGCAAGAGCATCGGGTGTGG
>JAAYQH010000376.1 GCA_012519365.1 Planctomycetota bacterium
CGGACTTGGGCGGCGCAAAACGCGCAAACAAAACGAGAAAAAGAATGGCCACGGCCGATACAATCAGAGAAAAAATGGACGTTTTGGAAATCTTACGCTCGCTTGGCAAACGATCCAGCGTGTGCATTATTTCGGGCGGTGCGGCCGGCTGGGCCCGCGGCAGAGCAACAGCCGGAGCGGTTTTTTCATATTGAGCAAGCTCCCAAAACATATCATCGTAGTTTTGTCCCAGCGGAGAACACACCGTATCGAGCGATTTTAATTGATGCAATCCGGATTTAAGCTCTACACAACGAAAATAATAGCGGAGCATCGCGGGATTGTTCTGAATTATCGTCTGAATCGTGAGAATATCTTTTTCCGTGATTTCATTCTCAAAAAGACGATCCAGCAAAATATGCAGCTCAATCAGTTGTTTTTCATTCATTTCCATACGTGGTGATTATGCATCCTCAATGCATTTGAGTAAAAGGCGTTGAATACGCGCCAGATTAAAATAAACACATCGCATCGTCCTGTTAATGCGAGCGGCAATATCACTGACCGGTATCGCGTCATTGTACCGCATCTTAATGAGGGTTGCGTCTTGGGGTCGAAGTTTGTCGATGCAATGTGCCAACCTTTCAAGATATTCTCTGGTTTTTGAGAGATGTTGGGGGGCTGAGTCTGCAAGCTGTTTGAAAAAATCGTCGGAATAAAGCACCTTTTGGTGTCGCTTGGCATTTTTACGATAATCCAGTACGCGATAATAAGCGACACTAAGAGCCCACTTTAAAAAATCAGTTCCCGGTTCGTATTGGCCAAACATCTCCCACAGCTTACTGGATGTTTCCTGAAAAATATCATCAGAGTCGTTGTAATTGCCCACAATGCTAAGGATATAAGCATAGATTTGCCCCTGGTATCTTGCGAGGAGGCGAACAAATAAATCTACATTGGTATCTATGTCAGACATACTTTGACCTTAATCGTAAAATTGACACGCCATTCTATTAGGGACAAATATATGGTAAAAATGAAATGATAAATGTGATTTTGGAGAAAAATAATAATTGCTCTTCTCTATCGGCTTATTTCTTTTTCGGATCCGGTAGACAAATCATTTTCGCGTTGCGATGTTGCAATGCCCTCAGGGGAAGGTATAATCGGCGCATTCTATGGATGATGATGCGACATTAAAATTGACAGCGGCCCAACGGCTTGCAGTGGAGACCGTGGGTCGAGATGTGCTGGTAACAGCCTCAGCAGGTACCGGCAAGACATTTGCTCTGAGTAGGCGGTGTATCGAGCGGATTTGCGACCCAAATCATCCGGTGAATGTGGACCAGCTGTTGGTACTGACCTTTACCGACGCCGCAGCTGAGGAAATGCGGGCTCGCATCGGCTCGGCCCTGCGTCAGGCCGCCCGTGAACGTCGCGACAACCGACTTCGTCAACAAGTGATGGCCCTGGATGGGGCCTATATCAGCACGATCCACGCCTTTTGCAAGCGGATTTTGACGGAATTTTTTTATGTCGCCGGCATTGATGCGGCTTTTGGGATTATTGATGAGGATGAACAGCGACTTTTGAAAGCTGAGTCGTTGGAAACAATGCTCGAGGCCGCCTGGCAGGATCAGCACCTGGCACAGGCAATGCGCATTTTGTTTGAAGGACGCCGAATCCAGCCCGGTACCCGGAGTTTTGTCGATCTTATAATCCCCCTGTCAGATTTTTTGGACAGCGTAGCGGACAGAGAGGCGTTTTATCAGCGGGCCAATCGCATCAATGACGCTGGGGATAAGGCCTACGCCGATTTGCTTGCCGCTCAGAGCCGGATCATTGCCGAGCAATTGGCGATGATGCGTCAGCGACTGGATTATGCACTGGCACTGGATAAGCATTACTGCCAGAGTGAATTTATAAGCAAGACAATTCAAGAAAACTACATTCCTGTCATTGACCAGTGCATTAAATTGGTCAATGATGGTCAATTGCCCCAATGCGCAGCATATATCAAATCACTCAAGTTTGACAATTTTCCGAGGAGAGCAAATCGGCTCGATGAAGACATTAAAGAAATTGTCAAGGCTCCTGCACAAAAAGTCAAAGAAGACCTTAAGGCCCTGTCTCAATTTGCTGCCTTGAACCCTGACTTTGAGCGTCAGTTGGCCGGGGCGGTCGGCCTGCAAAGCAGCGTGCTGCTCAAATTGCTCAGACGTTTTGAAGCCGAATATACCAAGACCAAGACTGAGCGAAATGTGCTGGATTTTGCCGATTTGGAGCATTATATGCTGCGGCTGCTTGAAAATCAGCCAGCCGTGGCTGAAACACTGCGGGGGCGTTTTGAGTTTGTTTTTGTGGATGAATACCAGGATATAAACACGGTTCAGCAGCGAATCCTTGACACATTGGGACGGGGGAACAATGTCTTTGCCGTGGGCGACATCAAGCAGAGCATTTACGGCTTTCGACAAAGCCGCCCGGAAATTTTTCTTGATCGACTCAGGCAAGCCGCGATTCGGCCAGATGAAAAGACAACGCCATTGCGAGTGGATCTTGCCGAGAACTTCCGCTCCCGGCCGGAGGTATTGGAGTTTGTCAACGCCGTATTCAGACGGATTATGACCGAAGGCACAGCGTCGATGCGCTATGACAAGCAGGCGGAGCTGAAAGCGGAATTTAAGTATCCCCCCTTTACCGCCGCGGGAGAGCGAACACACCCTGTGGAATTGATTTTGCTGGATCAAGACGTTGACGATAGCCTGCCGGATCAGAATAGCGAAGATACTCAACAGACAGAAGACAACGATGACACGAACGCTGACATTTCGCCGGAACTGATCGAGGCAACTCAGCGTCAGGCGGCTTTGATTGCTCAGCGAATTCGGCAAATGGTTGGCGCCGACAGCGGCAAGGCAGAGTTTCAAATCTATGATCGCAAACTTCAGTGCTGCCGCGATGTCCGCTATGGCGACATTGTGATTCTAATGCGGTCCTTGTCATATAAGGTCAATACCTACGTAGAGGTTTTGCGCCTGGCGCAAATTCCTGTCGATGCCCAAGGCTCGGCCGGTTATTTTGAAACCACTGAAATCAGCGATTGCATGAATCTGCTCAAGACGCTGGACAATCCCAACGGCGATATCGAATTGGCGGCAACGCTGCGCAGTCCCTTGTTTGGCTTCAATGATAATGAGTTGGCGGAGATTTGTCTTTTTGCCAAAACAAAAAGGCCTGCCCAAACACCGTTCTATCACGCGGTGCAGATTTACGTCGAAGAGGGGCCGGATGCCGCTTTGCGACAAAAGATGGAGAAAGCGATCAGGCAGCTGGAACGATGGCGTCAACAGGCCCAACGCGGCAGTCTGGCGACATTGCTGGACGGGATCTTTCGCGAAACAGGGTTGGTATCATTTTATGCCGCCCTGCCCAATGGTTCTGTGCGGCAGGCGAATCTGGTGAAGCTGCACGATCGGGCGATCCAGTTTGAGGGGTTTCGGACCTCCCGGCCGGGAATGGGGCTGACGCGGTTTGTGGAGTTTATCGAAAAGCTGCAACAGGAGCAACGCGACTGGGCACCGGGCCAGCCGGACAGTCTTGAAAACGCCGTACGCATTATGACCGTGCATAAGAGCAAGGGACTGGAGTTTCCGGTGGTGTTCGCGGCGGAATTAAACACAAAGTTTAATTCCACCGGCCAAAAAAAAGAATGCCTTATCGACGAACAGACCATCGGCCTGAAAATGGTTGTCGAAGGAGGACGATTTCGGATAAGTTCGCTTGCTTTTCAAGTGTTGAAGGAACGAGAACAACGGCAGAATCTGGCCGAGGAGATGCGAATTTTGTACGTGATGCTGACGCGGGCACGAGAAAAACTAATCCTGACTGCGTCAGGAAAGGAAACGCACTGTCGAGCTCAATTAATCGAGGGCGTCCTCTTGCCGGAGCCGTTACCGGACTGGCATCTGCTCGAGGCGAAATGCCATCGGGATTGGCTGTTGGCGGCGCTGGCTCATGAAAACACGCTGCATACGCTGTATCAGACGGGATTTGAGGATCGTTTTGAAAAACAAGATCTGTTTATTGCAAGCCGAGAAAGTCGGCAGCAACTGGACAGCCTGGCCGCCCAGTTGTTACGCAACAAGCGAACCCAGAAAAGCGTTACAGAGCCCCCGTCACTTTCCAGCGATCAACAACGGGACTATGCGGCGGCATTTTCAAAACTGGAAACGGCCCTGACACAGCCGTATCCTTTCGCCTCACAATGCGGCATTGGTGCCAAGTATTCGGTTAGCACACTGACCCATCCGGACGATGAGTTTTCGGTGCCGGATGTCTCCGGGGCCTTCGATGCGGCGCCCGCGGCGGTTCAGACAGAGGTTGAGACTGTCGACGGTATTCATCGACGACTGGCCGGCTCGGCGGCCCACCTGGTCTTTGAACATGTGCCAATGAGCCAGCCGATTGACTTAACGGTGGTTGAACAAACACTTGA
>JAAYQH010000377.1 GCA_012519365.1 Planctomycetota bacterium
CGGCTCGGTCGGCCAACCTCGCGATCGGGACAATCGGGCCTCGTATGCGTATATCGAAGACAATCATGTCTATTTTGTACGTCTGGAATACGACTTTAAGACCGCCGCCGAAAAAATCTTTGCCGAGCCGGAACTGGATGATTTTGAGGGCGAACGACTGGCCGACGGACGCTAAGGAAACGTGAACATTGAGATTTTTTGATAATCGAAAGTTAAACGCATGAAATCAAGAACGCTTGTTCTTTTTATTGTAGCCGGGTTTTTGACCCTCTGCGGATGGGTACTCGTCGATGCTGTTCGCAACGGCAAAAACCCGCAGGTTGAACCCTTGGCCGCAGCGGCTGTATCCGACACCTCCACCGCCTTGCCCGCAGATGCGCCAGCCGAACCGCCCGCTGGCGACACTGCAGAACAGCCCGCCATCGAGCCGACCCCCAAGACCCCAAAAGAGATCAATGTCGCGGCAATCAGCGGCCCGGAACGCACCGTCACCCTCGGGGCGGTCTATCCCGAAGCCATCCAGCGCACCAACGACCCGAGCAAATACAAGTTTCAAATTGAGTTGACCACTCTCGGTGCAGCCATCCGAACGGCCACGCTCAGCGAATTTGACAATCGCGATCCGGACAATCGCCAACCTCTGGCATTGCTTTCGCCGCTCGGCAATGATCGGCCGGTTTATTCACTGGCCAATACGGCCCTGCGAATCGCCCCTCGGAACGCTGAACGCTTTGGCTCCAGGGCATTTCCCCTCGACAGACTCCATTGGCGATCGGTCGAAACCGACGACCCCGACGCCGCGACGTTTGAGGCCGAGCTGCTGGAACTCGACTCAAATGCGCCCCTGCTGCGTCTGGTCAAGACATACCGGGTTCAGCCGGGCAGTTATGATGTGCACTGCACCCTGGCCGCGGAAAACCTGACGGACGAGCCCCTCCAGATTCAGATGGAATTCTATGGGCCGGTAGGATTGCCGCAAGAAGATACCCGGCAGGATGTGCGAAAAATTGTCGCTGCCTACAAGACCGAAAAGGACATTCAGACGCGAGCCTTGACAGCCATGGACATTCGCAACACGGAACGGGAAAAGATAAACCCCTCACAGGGGATATTTTCCCAGTTGCGAGGCCTTTTCGGGACACCGACCCCGCCGGATGAAAAACTGCGCCTTGCACTCAATGGCTCCCATCCGCCGTTGATATGGGCAGCGGCGACGAACAAGTATTTTGCCGCCATTGTCCGGGCGGTGGGCGCCGCACCAACTGAACCGGGGCCGATCCGATTCAAGCGGGCGGCCTATATTGATAAAAACCTAAAGGACAAAGACCCGGCCGAGAACGCCGGCGCTGTGGCGCTGCTGGAATCCGAAACGCTCTTACTGGACAAAGCAGGCACCGAGGCCGACAAAACCGTCCTGCAATTGGAGGTGTTCCTGGGCCCAAAGGACAAGAGTCTTTTCGAGGCCCACCAGACCTATCGGACGCTTCAGTATTTTCAAACGATTGATTTTCGCGGCTGCTGCTGTCCAACCTCGATCATCGGGCCGCTGGCCTTCGGAATCATCTGGCTGATGAAGTCCCTTTATACTCTGATGGGGCCGTTTGGCAACTACGGCATCGTGGTTATCTTTCTGGTCATTATTGTGCGGGTGCTGCTGCATCCGGTGACCAAGTACAGCCAGGTCTCGATGATGCGAATGCAGAAACTCGGCCCCAAACTCCAGGAGATTCAGAAAAAATACGCCAACAATAAAAAGGAAATGAATCGGCAGATGATGGAGGTCTATCGCGAAATGGGCGCATCGCCAATCGCCGGCATGCTGCCGATGTTCCTGCAAATGCCGATCTGGATTGCGCTGTGGACGGCGGTCTATACGAGCGTGGATCTGCGCGGACAGGGATTTTTGCCGTTCTGGATTACCGACCTGTCGGCACCGGATCATTTATGCCGATTCCCCTTTGGACTGTCGCTTCCGTATTTCGGGGAATATCTGAACCTGCTGCCCCTGTTGATGGGCGCGGTGATGTACGCCCAGCAAAAAATGATGCCCACCTCTCAGGCCGCCGCACAGTCCAACCCGCAGGTCGCCCAGCAACAAAAAATGATGATGATTATGTTTCCGCTGATGTTTCCACTGCTGCTGTATCACGGCCCGTCGGGTGTGAATCTGTATATTATGACCAGTATCGGCGCCGGCGTCATCGAGCAGATGGTCATCCGAAAACACATCCGCGAACGGGAAGAATACGAGGCCAAATGCACTGTCCCGACAACCGCAAAAACCGGCGGCAAAGCCAAAAAGAAAAAAACCAAACCCATGTACCGATTTGACAGAACATAGCCGTCTTGAACGGTTTTTGGAACACGACACGCTTCGAAACAAATGCTCAACACGGGTATCTATAACCGCAAAATCAAAAGGTAAAATGACGGTTCGTAACTCAAAACCAGCCTTTCTCAGGGTGTCAGGCCCAACACTGCCCGCGGCATCCTGAGCCGGCAAAATCGGTCCTCTTGCTCATCGGGCAAGAGGCACCCTTGTATTTCTTTTAACGTTGCCGTTTTTATGTCCGCCCTTGGATACTTGATGCAGGATCACATATCTCAATAGGATAGCGTGATATTTAGAACCCCTTAGCGGGAGTGTACAATCTGTCGCATAATCTGCTCAAAACAACAAAACGCAGCCTAAAATCCGAATACCTGCAAATTCCTGCATCATAACTTATTACTGAAGTTTTGCATTTTTAAGGTAACGCCAATTGGAACCTGATACGATTGAAATCCCAGTTATCACCTTCGATGCGTTCGATGACCCACTCGATTGTATC
>JAAYQH010000378.1 GCA_012519365.1 Planctomycetota bacterium
CTTTCCAGTTGCCCTGAATGCCGACCCAAGGGTCGTCATTGATCCACGACCAGCCGTCCTGCGCATAAATGAACACATTTGCTTCATCGGACACGGGATATCGCATCGTTTTAATGTAATTGATGCTTCCACCCTTCAGAACGGCCGTTGCGTTTTGACCCACTCGAATATATTCCGTTACGCCGTCTAAATAAAGCAGTTGGCTGGTGTTGTACAGCAGAATATCATACACGCCGCCGGGGGATGGCTCCCACCCTGGGGTCAAAGGCTTTGAGGTGGATTTTACAATCAAGCGGCCGTAGTCTCGTACCGAAATTTCATCCGCCCCCCCGTCAACAATCAGGGGGATTTGGGAGTTCGACCATCTTACAGCATATTCATATTTACCTGCTGTAATAAAGCCGTCGCTGTACCCGGCAAACCCGGAAGACACACAAACAAAAAACATTGCCATTCTTTTCATCATCAGTTTCTCCATTCTTTTGAGTTCGCTGTGTGCGGGAGTTTTCCCGCACACAGCAATCGGGTTATAAGATAGTCCAATCAAATCTCTATTTGATCTGAACAGACTCATTGTGCAATTCAAGCAAATGATCGTAAATCGCTTCCATGAACCGCTGCCATTTTTCCGGGCCAATCTGCTGCTGAATGTCCGGTTCTTCGAGCCAGAGCTGCTCCAAAGACACAATCGTAACGGCCAAATCAAGAATTTGTTTCTGGACGGATTTCTGCTCCACTACAGGCGGCTTGGAGACTGCCTTGGCCGCTGAGAACATCTGCGATTGTTCGCCGCCAAAACTCAACATTGTCATTTCCGGCTGCAAGTCCGTGCGCCAGCAGGCTACCCCGAGTCACGGGGCTTCTTCGAGAAACATCAGCAAGTCCGCCAAGTCGATTCGGTAGGCGCTTAGACCGGTGTTGAACTTGTGTTTCCACTCGTACCATCCCTCAGACAAATTCGGATCCGCTAAATTCGGGTCAGCCAGTCACGCCGGGTCATTGGGATCGTGTGACAGCCACGCACGGGGGTGCTGACCTTTGCATCTCTTGGCAATAAATTTGGCGGTTTACAGTGAGACGCCAAAAGTCCAGTGGACATTCAAAGAACAATGTTTACCCTCTATATTACACTATTTGCTTTCGCAGGTCAATATACGACTTGGTGAGCCGTTTTTTCTCAATGTCTAACTTTTTATTGTTACGGTTGTTATGAAAACACTTGATTCTTTTGGGAAAGGATTTTAGCATAATAACAAGGGGTCAATTGTGTATTCCAATTTTATGGGATCTTAAAAAAGATGCCGAATGACAAAGATATCGTGGTCGTCAGCGATTTGCATATGGGCGACGGGGGGCCGCGTGATAATTTCGCCGCGGACGGCAAGGAGCGGCAGTTTTCCTTGTTTTTGGATTATGTCGAAAGTCAGCAAGCCGAGTTGTTTATTCTTGGCGATTTATTCGAGTTTTGGCAGGCCAACGTCGGGCGGATACTGATCCATCGTATGCCCTTTATCGAGCGGTTTGCCCGCATGGGGGCGATTTTTGTCGTCGGCAATCACGACGCCGATTTGGCCGATCTGATCGGCACCGGCTTGTTGAATCATCCGTTTTTTGAGCGAATGACAGCCCCTTTTACCCGACGCATTGGCGGGCGAACGTTTCGTTTTATGCACGGCCACGAGGTCAACCCCTTCAATCGGGACGGCCGGCCGCACTGGGGCCGCATTCTGGCGATTTTGGGCGGCATCATCGAGGACCGCAAAGGTTCGCCGCTGCTCTCGGCCGGCGGTCTGACCGAAAAATCGCTCCTGAAAATCAGCCGCACTTTTATGTGGCTGTGGAACAATTCCGTTAACCTCTTTGAAAAAGGCCTGCCCAACGAGCCGCATCACAGTCTGTCTGAATCCTTGACACCCACGCAGGATCCTGCCCGCCTAAAGGGAATGATGGCGTTATACCAAAAAGACCGTCTCCGCGGCGGCTACGATTATCTGGTGGCCGGCCATACCCATCATGCCGGCCTGTTTGGCCGATGGTATGCCAACAGCGGCTGCTGGGTCGGCCTGCGAAATAATTTCCTGATTATCAAGCCGGACGCTCGCGTTCAGGTCTGGGAGTGGAAAAACAAACGAGCGGTTTTGATTGAAGAGACCGGCGAGATTAAGGAGTAAATCGAATGTCCAAAAAACGCAAAAAGACAGGATTCTACACCCGTGTCGCCAAGAAGGCCGGTCTGCCGCCCGGCACCCCCGTGTACGTCGGCGATCGTGCCGGTCAGCCCATCCGCATCACTCGCATTGTGTATGACGCCCAGACCCTGGATGAACAAACCATTGAGCGGGTGGACGACTGTTTTACTCAGCCTCCGCCGTCCGGCGTCGTCTGGCTGAACATCGACGGCATCCACGACGTGACGCTCGTAGAGCAAATCGGCAAACGCCTCGGCCTGCATCCGCTGACGCTGGAGGATATCGTGCATGCCGGGCAGCGCCCCAAATTCGAGGATTACGAGTCTTACCTCTTTATTGTACTTCACATGCTCCGCTGTTCTGACGACAGCGCGACGGTCATCGACGAGCAGGTCAGTTTGATTCTGTGCGGCAACATGGTGGTTACCTTTCAGGAAACTGTCGGCGATGTGTTTGAGCAGATTCGTCAGCGGCTGCGGGCCGGCAAAGGCCGGGTTCGAAACGCCGGGGCCGACTATCTGGCCTATGCCCTGATGGACGCCGTGGTCGATCATTATTTTGTCATCCTTGAAAAGATGGGCGAAAAAATTGAAGATCTTGAAGAGCGGCTGCTGACCGAACCGGACGATGCAACGATGAATTCAATCCATTATATGAAACGCGAACTGA
>JAAYQH010000033.1 GCA_012519365.1 Planctomycetota bacterium
CACAAAAACTGTTGTAGACAGCATCCATAAGCCCTATACTATCAAAATCTTACCTTTTTGCACGGATTTACTTGGGAAATCCGGGATCATAAAAGATTGGGCACCAAAATCTTTAAATAAACAGATTTTTCAAAATCCAAAACAAGATATAAGATAACATAATCTCTGATGTGGATAAGGACTTTGCAAAATAATGACAACTTGATAGGATAACGGTGCTTATGAAATGAACTGTCGAACCCAACCAGCGAAAGGACAACGATGTCAGAGGTACCTGATGTCTTGAGCGACCAGCAGCGCCCGGCCGAATTGACCCTTCGGGCTATTTTGCTCGGAATTGTGCTATCGATGATCTTGGCCGGGGCCAATGCCTATCTGGGACTGTTTGCCGGAATGACCGTCTCGGCCTCGATTCCCGCCGCGGTGTTGTCGATGGGCATTTTTCGCCTGTCTCGACGCAGCAGTATTCTCGAAAACAATATCGTCCAGACCTCCGCCTCGGCGGGTGAATCGCTGGCGGCCGGGGCTATTTTCACCCTGCCGGCGCTGCTGATTGTGGGATTCTGGCAGGACATTCATCTTGTCTGGGTAATGCTGTTGTGCGGCTTGGGGGGCTTGTTGGGGGTGTTGTTCACGATTCCGCTGCGTCGGTCGCTGATTTTGCAGCAGAAGCTACAATTCCCCGAAGGCGTCGCCACCGCCGAGGTGCTCGAAGCGGGCCAAACCGGCGGTCGCGGCCTAAAGTACATTATCCAGGCCGCTGCGGCCGGCGGTCTGTTCAAGCTCGGCTCTACGGCATTGGGCCTTTGGCCGAGCACGATTGAGACAGTCCGACGCGTGGGCCGCGGCATCTTTTACGGGGGGATGAATCTTAGCCCGGCACTGGCCAGCGTGGGCTATATTGTGGGCGTAAATATCGCGGTACTGATTTTTCTCGGCGGGGCGGCCAATTGGCTGCTGGCGATTCCGATTGTCTCGATGTTCGAAGCCGCTTCCGACAAACCCCTCCTCGACCAAGCCTACGCCCTTTGGAGCAGCAAAACCCGCTATATCGGCGTCGGGGCGATGGTCTTTGGCGGTTTATGGACAATATTCCAGATTCGCAAAACTCTTCTAAGCGGCATTGTCAGCGGATTAAAGGCCTACCAAAGCCGCCCCTCCGACCAGCCGGCCCTTGATCGCAGTGAAAAAGACATCCCGATGAAATGGGTGCTGCTGCTGATTCTGTTTTCGGTGGTGCCGCTGCTGCTGCTCTATCAGGTCTTTGTTGCCAACATGGCTGTCTCCATCACCATGGCGGTGTGTATGCTGCTGACGGGGTTTATCTTTTCGGCGGTGGCCGGCTACATGGCCGGCTTGGTCGGGTCGTCCAACAACCCTGTCTCCGGCGTGACCATCGCCACAGTGCTGATCAGCGCTTTGCTGCTGGCAGCGATGATGGGAACCACCCTCGAACACGGCCCGGCCGCCGCAATTATAATCGGAACGGTCGTCTGCTGTGCCGCCGCGATTGCCGGCGACAATATGCAGGATCTTAAAACCGGCCACATTGTCGGCGCCACGCCCTGGCGTCAGCAGATTATGCAGATGGTCGGAACGACCTCGGCGGCAATCGTCCTGGGACCAGTTCTGATGCTGCTGGATCGGGCATATGGATTTGCCGGCACCGGACGGGCCGGGGACAATGCCCTGGCGGCACCGCAGGCCAACCTGATGGCCTCCGTTGCACGGGGCGTCTTTTCCAATGAATTGCCGTGGACTTTTATTATCATCGGCGTTGCCGTGGCCGTAGGAATCGTCTTTCTCGATGAGATTCAGCGACGGCGAAACAGCGCGTTTCGCCTGCCGGTCTTGGCGGTGGCTATCGGCATTTATCTTCCGTTTGAATTGGCCGTGCCGATTTTTTTGGGGGGATTGATTCGCTGGGCAGTCGAAAAACGAAAACCTGCCGGCCAACCATCCGCAAGCGATACGGCAGCCCTGACCGAAAACAGCGGTCTGTTGTTGGCCTCCGGCCTGATTACCGGCGAGGCACTGATGGGAGTAGTGCTGGCCATTCCCATCGCAGCACTGAAACCGGCCGGCATCTCTTTTCCGCTGTTTACAATGCCCGGCGGCGCACTGATCGGAACGCTGTTGCTGGCGGGGATTTGCCTTTGGATGGGCACTGTCGCCGGCAAGCGAAAAAATGAACAACACTAAGAATGCAGTCTTTCAAGGAGAAAAAACACAATGGGTCGTTTAATAGGGAGTTTGGGGTTCAGTTGTATTGTGTTTGCTCTTGGCGGATGTATGGACCTGTCCTATCCGGCCCGTATCCACTACGCCAATCCCGGCGGAATGTGGATGCCCCGCCAAATGACACAGCACCGCTCTACGCTTCGCTCTCTCGGTGTTAAAAATCCAGACGCGTTGGCCGACCTGCAGGGCTATCCGCTCGGCGCGATCGTCTGGCTGGGCGGATGCAGCGCGTCGTTCGTCTCGCCGCACGGCCTGATCGCCACCAACCATCATTGTGCCGTCAGCTCGCTCCAGTTTCATTCCACACCGGAAAACAATCTCTTTGAAAATGGTTTTTTGGCTCGGACCCGTCAAGAGGAATTACCGGGTGAGACGGGCAAAAAAGTCTGGATCACTCAAGAGATTATCGACGTCTCCCCAGAGATCCGAAGCGGATTGGAAGACATCGCCGACCCCGTGCAGCGATACACCGAAATCCAGCAACGCATCAAAGACCGTATCGCTCGCGAGGAAGATCCGGACAAAGGCATTCGATGTGAAATCAAAGCCTACTACGAAGGTCAGTACTACTATCTGCTGAAATACGTTGAATTGAGGGACATTCGGATGGTGTACGCCCCGCCCGAAAGCATCGGCGCTTACGGCGGTGACATCGACAACTGGCAGTGGCCGCGACATACCGGCGATTTTACCTTTTACCGGGCGTATGTCAGTCCGTCCGGCCAACCGGCCGAATACAGCCCCGACAATGTGCCTTACCAGCCGCGTCACTGGCTGCGTATCGCCGACGAACCGCTGGAGCCGGACGATTTTGTGCTGGTCGCCGGTTATCCCGGACGAACGCAACGCTGGAAAACGCTCGATGAGGTGCTGTACCTCTATCAAACCGACAATCCCATGCGAATCCGCATTCTGGGAGAGCTTGCCGACTTGTACACCGCCCTCGGCGAACAAAACGATGAGCTGTGGATTAAAGTCAAGCCCCGTTACCAGGGCGTGATGAACTCCCTCAAACTGTTAACCCTCATTCAGGAAAACATCACCCAAAGCAATCTCATAGATGAAAAAATTCGTCAGCAAACCGACCTGGAAGACTGGATTGC
>JAAYQH010000379.1 GCA_012519365.1 Planctomycetota bacterium
GTTCTCTCGGCCTACCTCAAACACCTCTACACCCTTCACGGAACCTATGAAGCGACCGCTCGCGCAGCCGGACTTGATCGACGCACCGTCAAAAAGAAAATTGCCGAATCGTAAATAGCCGATTTGCTGTGGTTCTTGGGTTGTAAGTTTAATGACCTAATTATTCTCGACGTGTCCGCCGCCAGGGGCATATGAGTTATTCTGTTTTTTTCTGTAACATTTGTTCCCTTTTCTTCCACTATCTTTGTAGAGTCAAACAAATCAATAGTGTGAACTTTAATTGAAAGGGAAACGAAAGATGAAGACAAAATGGACTTCTATTATGTTGATTTTGGCGGTTGTGCTGATTGCATTGCCGGTTTTTGCCGAGCAAGTGCCGTCTGACGATCGAGCCCCGCGTCAAGGCCGTGCCGCTTTGACCGCTCAGGACGATGAGGCAGGGGCTTTTACGCCTCAGGAACGAGCGATGATTCGGCAAATATTGCGAAATCGCCAACAGCGGCAGGAATTTGCTGAACAGCGGCAAGATGCGGCTCAACCGGCACAGAGACGTTCTGGGCGAGCCTTTGATCTGCAAGACCGAGTCAGAGCTCAGGAAAAACAGCCTGTCGAACAAGCCCGCCGACAAGGTCGCCCTGCCATGACTGAAGGGGATGATGAGGCAGGACGTGCATTCACATCTCAGGAACGGGCTATGATTCGTCGGCTATTACGCAATCGCCTGCAGCAACGCGAGATATTTGCGCGACGTTTTGAGGAAGCTGAGCCTCCGGCGATGGCAAGACCTCAAGGCCGAATGTTGCGTCCGTTTGCCGGCCCTGCCGACGATGTATGCCCGAGGTGTGGTTGTCCGATGAGGTTTCAAGTTCCGTTCCGGGATCAGCAGTGTCCCTTTGGAGCACAAGGTTTTTATGGACGCGGATGGGGTTTTGCACCCGAGGATCAGCCGTTTGCCGGCCGAGGGTTTGCGGAACGACGGTTTGCCGGTAAAGATGCGGAACGACCAGCCCGTTTGCGCCAAGGTCAGGATGCGGAACGTCCCGGAAATCGTCCTTACGGCCCGAGGCCGTTCCAACGGGGCGAACAAGGTCAGATGGGCGGTTTTGGCTTTGGTGCACAGCGATTTGAAGACGGTGCGAATTTTCCACAAAGACGCGGCCCCCAAGGGCTGCAACCGGATGAACCGACCCTGCGTCCTAATCGGGCAGGCCGGCGGATGGCGGACGAACCGCGAGCTGAGCGACGTGGGAGAAATTTTTCTGAGGAACAGCCCCCGCGAGAATGGTCCGACAACGAACTTTACTAATCCTTGAAGAAGAACCGGCAGACCCTCGGCGTCATTTTGACCGAGGGTCTGTTTGATGTTTGCTTTTTCGGCGGCTCAGACATACACTGACTCCATGCTTACAGAACCGTTACAACTTGTTTTGACAGTTCCCGGCGTTTGGTTTGAAGATGTCCTGAAAGCAGCAAGATGGTTTAGTATGCAGCGCAGCGCCGAGAAAACGGCGCTCTACAGCGCCGAAACAAAGGACATTCAAAAAGCTCAAAACGGGGATGCCGAGGCTTACAGACGTCTGATTGAGCGGCATCAAGCCGCCATCGGCAAGTTGCTGTGGCGGTTCACCCGCGATCGAACTGAGCATGAAGAATTGGTACAGCAGGTTTTTGTTGAGGCCTATATGAGCCTGAACAAATACGCCGGAAAAGCGCCGTTTGAACACTGGCTGGCTCGCATTGCGACACGGGTAGGCTATCACTATTGGACGCGCAACCGCCGAGATAAAGCCGTCTGGCTGTCTGAGGAGCAATGGAAACATTTTGCTCAGCCGCCAAATGACTCTATAGACAGCAGGGAGGCAGCTGAACTGGTTCATCGGCTTTTGTCGCAACTGCCGCCGCGCGATCGGCTGGTATTGACACTGCGCTATCTGGAGCAGTGCGAGGTAGCACAAATCGCTTATCGGCTGGGTTGGACTCAAACACGCGTTCGGGTGCAGTTGCACCGAGCGATTCAAAAACTTAAAGGGATGTTGGCGGACAAACAAATCGAGTTGGAATTATGAAACCGATCAAACTGGACATTTTGTTTGAGGCGGCCCGACAAGAGACGGCGCCCGCGGTGGACGTGACCGACTCTGTGTTGGTCCAACTGAGCGAGCAGCGTCGTTCTGTAATAGCAACGGTCAACCGTTCTTTGATGTGGTTTTCAATGGCCGCCTCGACAGTGGCGGCAGGGATTCTGCTGGTTGCGTTTCTATCGTTGCGCCAGCAAGCCAATGCCGTCAATGAAATCATTAATTGGGTCGCATGGGTAGCTCAATGAGCACGCACGAACCGGTACATATTGCGCAACAGGGCCATGACCTGCTCAAGTCGATCCTGCTTGGAGCAGTAATTCTGGCCGCAGGCATTGTTATTGGTGCGGGAGTGACCCTGCTGGTTGTCTCTCACCGGTCTGACCGTTTTCGTCAGGAGCCGGAACTGTTTGCCGAGCGTCTTCTCGGTCGACTCGGTCACGAATTAAATCTGACCCCTGAACAACGAAACCAACTCGAGCCGATTCTGCAAAATCATTTCAAAACGCTGCGCGATATCCGTGCTTCGGTTCGTCCCCAGATTGTCAGCCAACTTGAAGAACTTGACCGTGAAATCATGTCTGTCCTTGACGAACGACAAAAAGAGATTTGGCGGCAACAAGCCCGTCGTCTTGAAGAACATTTTCCAACCTTTCGCGGCCGCGGACGGGGCATGGGGCCGGACCCAGAGGCAGGACGCGGCCCTGGCATGGGACCGGATAGGGGACCCGGA
>JAAYQH010000380.1 GCA_012519365.1 Planctomycetota bacterium
ATCGCGGCCCGCTACGGCCTGCCTTTTAGACGGATCCGAACATACTGTATCATACAGTAGATCACGCCAAAAAAAAACCTCTTGTTCAGGTGTTTTTTTGAGATTGACAGGGATTTGGGATGGGACTACAGTTTAGAAAAATTATCGACATAAAATAAAGGGGATATCGTATTGCCGGATACAAGACATTCGCCTGAGATTGAAAAATGGCTGTGGCTGATTCGTGCCGAGGGAGTGGGGCCGGTGCTTTTTCGTCGGCTGGTTAAGACACTCGGGTCGGTGGATAAGGTATTGGGGGCATCGGTCGCACAGTTGACCAAGGTGGAGGGGGTGGGGGTGAAAACCGCCGAGCGAATTGCGCGAACGCGGGGGCAGTTCGACGCGGTCGGGGAATTGCAAGCGGCATCGAAATTGGGGGTGTGCGTGATTTGCCTGGACGATCCGCGGTATCCGGCGGCTCTGCGGCAGATTTATGATCCGCCGGTGGTACTGTATGTCAAGGGCAGCCTGCGCCCTGAAGACAATCTGGCGGTGGCGGTGGTCGGGTCGCGGCGGTGCAGTCAATACGGCCTGGAGCAGGCAAACCGATTCGCTCATTTTTTGGCCGGGACCGGCTTTACGGTCGTCAGCGGCGGCGCTCGGGGGATCGATTCGGCGGCCCATCGCGGTGCCCTGTCGGCCAAGGGACGGACAATTGTTGTTCAGGGGTGTGGGCTGGCCCATCTCTTTCCGCCGGAAAACAAGGAACTTTTTGAACGCATCGCAGAAAACGGGGCGATTATCAGTGAATTGCCCCTGGCCTATGAGCCGTTATCAGAGAATTTCCCCGGTCGCAATCGGATTATTGCAGGGCTGGCGATAGGTACGCTGGTGGTCGAGGCCAGTTTGAACAGCGGCGCCCTGATCACGGCGCAGGCGTCGCTGGACAACAATCGCGAGGTGATGGCGATTCCTGGGCTTATTACCAATCCGGCTTGTGCAGGGTCGCACAAATTGATCAAGCAAGGTGCGCGATTAATTGACAGTATCGAAGAGTTAATGGACGCTCTGGGATGTATCGGGCAAGAGTTGAAGCAACCGGCGGCCCGGGCGGTTCAAGAAGCGGAAAAGGCGACACAAAAAATGCTGTTTGATGTGTCGGAGTTGAACCTCAGCGAGTCGGAGCGGAAGGTGTATGCGTGTTTTGATGATTGCCCGCTGCATCTGGAGGAATTGATTGCCCTGACCGATCTGCCGGCAGGAACAATTTATGCCGCAACGGTGAGTTTACAACTGAAGGGACTGGTCAAGCAGCTTGCGGGCAATATGTTTGTGCGGCGATTGAGGGCTGATTGAGGGCTAAAAGAGGCCTGATAGATTGATTAAGGGCCGATAGAGGCAAGACAGGGAAAAGACAGGGAAGAATAACCCCGCCGCTTGCCCCCCCTTTCGGACCAGACGAGCATGATGGCTGTGCCATTGCTGCGGCGAGGTCATTTATTGACGTGGATTCGGGTAGGAAACCTTTCTTTTTTGGCAATTTGCAAAATCCGCTTGGCGCTCCTATAATAGAAGGAATTTATGGCAAAAGTCGACGTGCCGATAGCGCTGAAGCAGGATGCCGCAGTGCGGACGATCGTTGAGCGATTGACCGCCCGGAGCGGTACGGTCCCCGTGGTCAAGGCCGACGGGACGTGGGGATCGTATGCGCGATTACTGGGGGCGTACCTGCATCAGACGCTGAAACGGCCGGTTGTGTACATCAGCCCGCACATTGACGACGCGGACACCGCGGCCGATGACTTGCAGGTTTTCAGCGGAGGCCTTGTGGCGACGTTTCCGGCGTGGGAAAGTCAGAACGGCTCATTGGATGCGACCGATGAGATCGGCGCCCAGCGGCTGCGGCTGGCCCTGTGGCTTGACCGAATGCG
>JAAYQH010000381.1 GCA_012519365.1 Planctomycetota bacterium
CACATCATTTTCCGGATCAGCCACATTGTCCGCTGACTTGTACCACCGATATTGCACGGCTGAAACACTTTCGGCCTCAGCCGCCAACTCAACGGTATCGCCGGCCTCAACAACCTGGGTAATCGGCTGAAGAATGAAGACCGGTCTTGAGACGCGCGATTCAAACGTCCAAACCCGGCCAGTAATGTTATTCGGATCGCCGGCGGGATACGGATTGCCCGTTCCGTCGTCAATCCCCTCATCGACGCGCCAGTAGTACAGACCGTCAAAATAGAGTTGCTCGATGGTGGTTTGAGCCGTCGGACCTTCCACCGGGAAATCCGCCACCCAGTACAGATTTGGATCTTCAGTTTTAGTTTGATCCGGGCTCATATAAAGCGAATGGCTCAGGATAGTCGCATTGAGCTGAGAGGGATTATCCGGATCGATACCGGTATTCCAGCTCAACTCCACCGTCACCGTCTGACCGTCAGGAGAAACACCGACATTGGCCGCACCATCGGGGGGGCTGGGGTTCCAGGCCCCCAAACGCGAATCCACAAAAATAAACTCTTGCAGGCTCAGCGCTGCGTCGGAAATCCGCACCTCATCGATAAACCCAAAAGCGCGATCCGTGTGGCCGCCGGCATACAGGCCGCGTCCAATAGACCAACTGCCCGCATACCAATCACTGCCTTGACCAGTGCCGGCCGTCAGCGCCGTATTCGGGCTGCCGCTTGCGGTCAAATCCGTCTGGGCGATCAGCCGCCAATCCTCACCGGCGGTAACATTGCGCAGATACAGCGACAATGTTTGGCCGTCACTGACCCCCGCCATACTGTACCACGGGGTATTCAAGCCATTGGGATTGGAGCCAAAATCAAAACCGATATAAGAATTCGTCGGCGATATGGCCTCGTGCCAATACCCGGAAACATCGCAGAACTTGATAGCAAAGCCGTTATCGGGAACCGTCTGGAAATACAGCGCCGCCAAATCAGCGTTGGGGTTTTCGCCCTGGGTCACGGACCCTCGGCTGTCGCGTCCGACGATGGTCTTGTAGCCGTCGTTTTCCAGCTTGAACGTGGCCTCAATGGTAAAGGCCGCCGGGGTAATCGACTGAATGCCGGCGCCGGGTTCGGTCGCCATGCTCGGATAGCCGCCGGTGTTTTTAATGCTGTACTGATTGGGCAGATACACCCCATCGACCTCAAGAACCGAACCGGCCACATCCGTCCGATACTCAAACCCAGCCCAATCGCCCGCTGACCAGGGGTCCATATGGTATCCGTTACCGGAACTGTCTATGGCGCCGTACGGTTTGGTCACCGGACCCGGCCCGTCTTCAAACCGCCAGTAGCCAACCGTATCGGCCGCGGCCCATTGCGCAGCGCCCATCAGCAGGCAGCATGCTATAATTAACTGTTTTTTCATATAACACTCTCCTTTCATCATTATGAAGGTTTTTTATTCAGCATTCGTTCGGGTACAGTCCGACCGATTTGTTAGGTATCCGCAGCCTACGGTAGACAATCCGGCACCAGCCCGCAATTTAGCCAATGAGCGGCAAACAGGGCAAAATCTTCCAGCCCGACCACGCAGTCGCCGTTGAAATCCAGCGCCGGCGGCGCATAGCAGGCGTCGTTGCCCGACAAATCGTAGTATTCGCTTGCCACCGTCTTGGCATCCAGCGGGTAGTTAAACAGACGGGCCTCGTCAATCTGGCCATTCAAATAATTGATTCCGGTTTGGATTCTGCCAATGTTCAACACAGGCGGCGCAGCCCGTCGGCCGGTTCCGCCGACAGCAGCAGCTTCAAGTTCACCGTCCACATACAGCCGCATCTGGCCGGTGACATGATCGCGCGTAGCGACGCAGTAGTGCCATTCATTATCGTTGATATCGGTCGCAGAGGAGATCGTTGTATCCGGAGCGCCCACGCCGAAACCGAACTTGCCGTTCAGCACTACAGTTCCAAAGTCAGTCGTGCTTCCGGGCATTTCGCCATCGACCAGACCATGCCCATTCCACCAGCCGCCGGTGCCGCCGATATCCTCTGTCTTGACCCACAGAGCAATGGTGAAACTGTCCTGAATCGACCTCGGAATCTCAACAGCTTCTTCGCCGCTAAATACAATCGCCTGTCCGACCACACCAGCGGCGTAATCAAACGGGAAATTCGGATCGGCCTTGAGGGCTGTTCCGTCGTTGTCCTCGGCAGAGTCGGTCAGATTGTTTTCAAACGCATACCAGGCCTTGAGCCGTTTGATCTCAACAAAGGCGGCATCACTCATCGCATCCCGACCGCTGCCATTGCTGACCACGCAATAGTAATAGCCTTCATCAGCCACGCTTACGTTGGTCAGCGTCAGAACGCCGTCCGGACTGGGGTCGCCGACCGTCGGATCGGTTTCAGGATCGCGCACGCCGTCGGCGGATTTATACCACTGGAACTGAGGCGGTGAGACGCTCTCGGCCTCGGTTACCAGTTCCACCGTCACGCCGGCATCGACCAGCATACCGACCGGATGCTTCGTAATAACCGGCACCGACAACAGGGTGCTGAACGTCCAGAGCGGGCCGGTAATAGTATTCGGATCGTTCTTCGGAGAAGGCGAGCCGTTGATGGAGATCGCCTCATCAACCCGCCACAGATAAGTGCCATCATAATTCAGACCGGCAACTGTGGCCTGCCCGGTCGGCCCGGTTGCGGGAATATCCGCCACCCAATACAGATTTGGGTCATCGGATAGATTCTGGTCCTCGCTCATATAGAGATAGTGCATCACGATATCGGGGTTGACCTGCATCAAATCCGATTCAAGTATCCCGGTTTTCCAGCTCAGATCGACAGTAATCGTCTGGCCGTCCGGCGTAGTGCCGACACCACGTGCACTGTCTGCAGGTGTCGGATTCCAGGCGTTTGTCCGCGGAGAATACAAAAAGTGTGCCGGATCGACGGCGTGATTGGAAATGCGTACTTCGTCAATAAAGCCCCACGCCCGGTCGGTGTGGCCGCCGTTATGGAGACCGCGTCCGACCGACCAGCCGCCGGCATGCCAGTCGCCGCCGTTGTTGGTTCCTTTGGCAAGCGACGTGTCGGGGCTGCCGCTTTCAGTCAGGTCGGTCTGGGCCACCAACTCAAGCGGTCCGCCGTCGGTAATATTAGCCAGATACAACGAGAGGGTCGCCCCGTCGCTGACTGCCGCCATAAAGTACCATCGTCCCG
>JAAYQH010000382.1 GCA_012519365.1 Planctomycetota bacterium
CATCGACCTGGCCGAGCGGCATCTGGAATGAAAACGGCAAGGGATTGCACCCCGAGGCCCTAGATCGGCTGGATTATTTTATCGACCAGCTGGCTCAACGGAGCATTTATACCAATCTGAATCTGCATGTGGGTCGAGAGCATAGCCGGTTTTTAGGGTTGCCGCAGGCGGATGAAAGTTACGACAAGATGGTGTCGATTTTTATGCCGCAGCTGATTGAGGCCCAAAAGGAGTATGCCCGCGCGTTGCTGACGCGAAAGAATGCGTATCGCCAAATGACGTATGCTCAAGATTACGCCGTGGCGATTACGGAGATTACCAACGAAAACAGTTTATTTATGTGGAGTGCCGATCATGTGCTGCCGACGCTGCCGGAGGTGTATGCCGAGCAGCTGCGCCGTTTGTTTAACACCTGGCTCAAGGATCGCTACGGCACCACCGAGCAACTGGCAAAGGCATGGACGAAAGAATCCGAGCCGCTGGGCCGTCCGATGCTGCGCAATGCCGATTTTTCCGAGTTTGAACCGCAGCAGGCCGCACCTGCCGAATGGGTGCTTGAGCAGCATTCGGGTTGTCAGGCTGAGTTGCAAACGGCCGTGTTTAATGGGCGAAGAGCGCTGGTTATTCAGCCGAAGCGGATTTCAGGAACCGACTGGCATCTGCAATTCAATCAGCGGTCGTTGGCTGTTCGGGCCGGTCAAAGTTACACATTACAACTGGCTGCAGCAGCCCAGCAGCCCTGTCGGGTGACGTTGTCGGTCGGGATGGCACACGAGCCGTGGGCGAATTTGGGATTGTGGAAACACATTGAACTGAAGCCGGAATGGCAAAATCTGACACTGACTTTTACCGCACCGCAATCGGATACCGATGCCCGCGTGTCGATCAGTTTCGGCAATTGCCAGACGCCGTTTGCGCTCTGGCGTATCAGCCTGCAGCCGGGGGTTCAGTATGAACTGGAACCGGGCGAGTCGCTGGAAAAGGCAACTGTGGGCGTGTTTGCGAATATCGAATCACAGCGGCGACGTCTTGACCGAATGATGTTTCTGGCTGAAACGGAAAAGGCGTATTTTGACCAGATGTATCGGTTCATCAAAGAGGACTTGAATTTTCGGGGGATGGTGACCGGAACGATTGTCTTTGGGCCGTTGGGGTTGTATGCTCAGAGCGATATGGACTTTATCGACAGTCACGCCTACTGGCAACATCCGCGATTTCCGCGTCGGCCGTGGGATCCGGGCGATTGGCTGATTGATCAGAAGGCGATGAGCGACTACCCGGATGAAGCGACGCTGCTGCGTCTGGCCGCTGAGCGGATGGCCGGAAAGCCGTTTACCGTCAGCGAATACAACCATCCGGCGCCGCTGGACAGCCAAGCCGAGTGCGTGCCAATGATTGCCTCGTTTGCTGCGGCGCAGGATTGGGACGGCGTATGGCTCTATACGTATTCGCACAGCAACAACGCATGGGATCGAGAACACTTGAACAGTTTTTTTGATATTGATACCA
>JAAYQH010000034.1 GCA_012519365.1 Planctomycetota bacterium
CCAGTGCACCAACCACCCCCGTCAACACCGCGAACCCCTCGAAGATGACGACCACACCGCTAATAGGAACGCCGATGCTGCGCAAGATACCGATATCACGTCCGCTATGGCTGACAATCATATAGAGCACCACAAAGATGATAAAAACCGTGATCACGCCCAGCATCAAAAATAATAAAATCAGCAGGGCCTGCTCTTTTTCCATCGGGACAATCACGCTGCGCCGATTTTGCAGCCAGCTTTCAACAACAACATGTTCCAGCAAATCCCCCCCCGGTTTGTCTCGATACTCCTTCAGATGCGCCTGCCACAACGCCTCTACCTGCCCGACGCCCTTGTCAAGGGGTATGCCGGGGCGGAATTTTACAGAGATTTCATTAACACGACGCAAAGGGCTATCCATTCCGCACAAAATCTGGGCTGTTTCGAGGGGAATATACACGGCATTTGCATCTACCTTGACCAGCCCCGTATGACAATTGTCGCTGTAGTAAAAGGTTCGGCTGCTGACCATATCCGTGCCGGCACGTGCCAAGCCCCCTCGGATATTCAACGGAAAACTGCTGATGACCAGTTGATAGGGAAACGGTTCCTCTTCGTGCAGATAATCGCCGTTTGGCCCGCGTCGTACAACCAGATCGATCCCCAGAACGCACCCTTCCAGCGACGGATTATACACCGGCACAAACGCCAGGGCCGGATTGCCCCTGCGAAAATAAAGACTTTCGCCAAAACCAGTCGCCTTTGCGTGCCGCTGAGGGTCGATGCCGACAATCTCGATGCCCATATTCCACGCTCCGCCCGGCTGGGACATCAACCCGACCTGCCGCACCACCGGCGAGACGGCCAGCACAAAGGGCTGCTGCTCAAGCCGCTCGACAAACGGCTCATAGTACCCAAAACCCACCAGGGAATCACTGCTGATAACACAGTCACCCACATAGCGATGGTTTTTATCGCGAAATTCCTGAACCAACCCATTCATCACGGTCATTACGACCACCACAATGAACACACACAGCGCTACGGCCAAGACCGCCAGAATCGTAATTGGCCGTTTTCGAAAATAACGCCATGCAAGGGTCCATTTGTACATAAAATTTGTTTTTAAGAGTTCATTTCTGGGTTCTTCGTAGAAGCGGAGAGCGTAGATTTGAGTTTTGAGTGGATTGTTCAGCACTCCAAACTCAAATCTTCAAACTAAAAACTGCCAAAACCATCTTATTCATATCGTAAAATTTCCACCGGTTTGACCCGAGCGGCAGTAATCGCCGGAATCAACGCCCCCAGCGCCGCAGCGGCGATACCGGCCGCGGCAATCCACCACACCGAGGCCCAGTTGACCGTATTGGGAATCCGCGAAAACATATACGTACTTGCCTGCCAGAGCTTTAGGCCAAAGACCGTGCTGATAGTCTGCTCGATGGCATTGATATGTCGGGTAAAGACGCACCCCAGCCCAATACCCAATGCAGCCCCCAGCGTACCGGCCACCATACCGAAGACAACAAAAATCATTGCCACCGACCCACTGCCAAGCCCGCAGCTTTTCAGGATGGCAATATCTTTCCGCCGTGTCATCACAATCAGATAAAAAATACACAACACCAGCAAAATAATCCCAAGGCTGACCAATCCGAAAATAAACAGCAGCACCCGCAACTGCTTGTGATATTCGGCGATAAGTTGCGCCTGCATCTGCCGGGTGGATTGAATGTCGGCCCGTGAATACCATGCGAACCGTTCTTGGGCAAACCGATTCCACACGCCGCTGATCACCGCCATTGCAACTTCTTCATCGACACCGCCGGCAAGACGGATTTGAATCACATCGGCACTGACCGGCGCGTTCGGATACAACACCTGCGACAATGTCTCAAGGGGCAAATACACAAACGACTCATCAAGATCGCTGACCCCCGTCATCACCACATCGGCTATGGTAAAGCGAATCACCTGACGGCGGATCTGAGGGCGGTCCCCGGAACCCGTCGAATCGTTCGCCTGAGGCTGGGCCGTGCCGGTAGTCAAAACCGCCGGCTTGCCCAAAAACTCGCGAATCTGCTGCATATCATAGCGATCGGTCTTTTCGTCAGGGCGTGACAATACGCCGATGCCGACCAAGCCGCCGACTTGACCGTCGGGCCAATTCCCAAAATCAATCTGTTTGGCCGGCTTGCCATTCTGAAAAACCAAAGCGCTGTCCAGCGGACTGACCTCAAGCTGCTGCGGAAGCTCGATTCCACAGACCTTAACCGGCCGTACACGACCGGGACCACTGAGCAAAAGCCCCTGCCCATTCAGCACCGCCGCAGCCGCCTGAACCGCTTCGGTTTCTTCCAGCTGTGCGATCAGCACCTCGTAATCCGAAATCCGAAGCCCTGACGGCGCTTGAATCAGCACATCCCCCAAATAGCGGCCGACACTGTTTTCAACGGCGTCAATGAAGCCGGTAAACAGGCTGTCGGTTACAATCAGCAGCGCACAACTCAGCGCCACGGCCGCTACACTGAGCAATACAATCAGCCGCCGCTGAAGATACTTCAGACATAAAATCCATCCGAGATGCTTCATTCTGGGCTCACAGGACAAAGACGCACCAGCGCTATTCGATAGGCTCTTTTTCCGCTTTCACAGCCGCCGGTTTGAGCAGGGGAAACAAGATCACATCGCGAATACTGGTCGCGTTGGTCAGCAGCATCATCAACCTGTCAATGCCGATCCCCAACCCGCCGGCCGGAGGCATCCCATATTTCAGGGCGGTAATGAAATCGTCATCCATTTTGGCCATGCTTTCCTCCTCCGGCAAACCGCGAAGCTGCCGGCGGAAATTGGCCTCCTGTACATCCGGATCATTCAATTCGGTATAGGCGTTGGCCAGTTCCATCATTCCGACGAACAGTTCAAACCGCTCGGCAAAACGCGGGTCTGTTTTGCTCTGACGCGTTAGCGGACAAATCGCCGCCGGATAATCCATCACAAATGTCGGATTAACCAAATGCTCTTCGACAACGGCCTCGAACACCTCGTTCACAACCACCGCGTCATCTTTATTGGACTCTTCAATACCCAACTGCTGTGCGCGGCGCCGTACCGACGCCATATCCTCCATATCACAGTGGGCGTATTCTTTAAGCAAGTCGGCGTATCGCGCCCGTCGCCACGGACGACTATAGTCAATGGTCAGCGTCCCAAAAGGCAAAATCGACGAGGAACAGTGCCTCTCGATCAAATGGCAGATCAGCTCCTCCGTCAGGTCCATCATCACCCTATAATCGGCATAAGCCTGATACAATTCCATCATTGTGAATTCAGGATTATGCCGTGTGCTGAGCCCTTCATTGCGAAAACTGCGATTAATCTCAAACACTTTTTCCATCCCGCCGACCAGTAGCCGTTTGAGAAACAATTCCGGCGCAATCCGCAAATACAGGTCAATGTCAAGCGTATTGTGATGTGTGATAAACGGACGTGCCGCCGCCCCGCCGGCAACCGTCTGCATCATCGGCGTTTCCACCTCAAGAAAGCCTCTGTCGGCCAGAAACCGGCGAATCGTCGCGGCGATTTCACTGCGCTGTTTGAACCGCTGCATCACCTCCGGATTGGCCCACAAATCCACATACCGCATCCGATACCGCATGTCCACATCTGCCAGGCCGTGAAATTTTTCCGGCGGCGGCAGCAGTGCTTTACTCAGCAGGCTCACCGACTCACACCACACCGTAATCTCGCCGGTCTTGGTTCGTCCCAGCAGACCCTCTGCGCCAAGAAGATCACCCAATTCCAGCAGTTTGACCATCTCCCAGCATTCAGCCAGCAGCTTTTTACTCAACCCAAGCTGAATCGTGCCGCTCGAGTCGCGTAGGGTAATAAAAATCAGTTTGCCGATGTCACGCAGCAGTACAATCCGCCCGGCACAACGCGCCCGCTTCCCTTCAATATCATCCGTATAAGCAGCCTTGATCACTGCTGCCGGCTGGACGCCGTCAAAACGATCGCCATAGGGATCCACCCCCAGCGCACGGAGTTTATCCAGTTTGTCTCGGCGCTGCTGTTCAAACTTGCTTCGCGATACGTGTTCGTTCAATCACGTTTCCTTTCATCTGTTCAGAAGTCAGATTGTCGTTGGTGCAAAATTCGAGTCAAAAATCCGAGTCCAAAGGCACCAATAATGTCTGATCTTCGGTTTGGCTGTCGTCCGAGTCGCGTTGAACCACAATGGGCTTAAACTCATCCGGCGGCTTGATGGCTACCTCTTTGCCTCGTGCAATCAACTGGGCTTGTGCGACCATCAGGGCTGTGGCCAGTTGAGGATCAGACTGAAGTGTCGTCTCCAGCGAATGTCGCACCGGCACCGGCCCATCCTGCTCGTGGTCAGCGCGGAACAACACGTCATTATCCCGCTGCAAATCCAGCATTGTTCGCAGCTCATAGTTGTACATCTTGACCTCGATATCCGGTGCAATGCCCCAATCATCCCGCCCGAGCCGTTCCATCTCGTAGCGGTTTTTCACACGCTGATCGCTGGGCAAATGGTAATACGCCACGGTATATTTGAGTTGTGAGCCGCCGCCGGTAACAGGGGTAACGACTTGAACACTGCCTTTGCCGTAGGTCCGCTCGCCGACCAGAATAGCACGTCGATACAGCGGATCCTGCAAGGCCCCGGCAACGATTTCCGACGCGCTGGCGCTGGCCCCATTGATCAGAATAACCAACGGATAATTGGGGTGGGTCCCGCTGCGGCGGGCGATTTCATAGGTCGCCAAACCATTACGCGGCTTGGTTTTGACAATGATCCCTTCGCTCACAAATAAGTCCACAATCTCGGAGGCACTGCTCAGATAGCCGCCGCTGTTAAATCGCAGATCAAGAATCAGCGCATTAAGGCCCTGCTCCTCAAGCTCCAGCAAAGTCTTATGCAAATCCGGGGCGCTGTTTTCCGTAAAGGCCGTCAATCGCACATAGCCAATCCGATTGACCGGATCAATCATATAATCCCAATCGCCGTTTTCCGTGCGGCGCCATCCGCGCAGCGGCTGAACAACGATCTTGTCCCGCACAATTGTAACGTCCCAGGTCTGGCCGGTTGACGGCCGACGCACCGTCAGCGTAACCTTCGTTCCCTTGGGGCCGGTGATCTTGCTGACCGCACAGAAAATCGTCATCTCAGCGGTGGACTCGCCGTTAATCGCCACAATTTCGTCGTCCGCATCCAGCCCCGATTTATAGGCCGGCGTATCGGGAAGCAAGCTGAGAATCTTCAGCGCGCCGCCGCGTTTGGAAATTTCAACACCGATTCCTGTAAACTGCTGAGTCATGCTCTTTTCAAAATCCTGCACATACCACGGCCACACCAGCGTCGTAAACGGATCCAGCGCCGACAGTGCCGCCTCGGAAAAATTCGCAACAATCACTTCCTGCGGAATCTTCAGCGTCACGGCATTAAGGGCCAAAATCTCGTCAAAAATCCGAATAAAATGGTCGGACTTCATGGTTTTATCCTCACCGGCAGCCACTTCCTGGCGGATCGCATTTAGCCCGGCTTGCCAGCTTTCAATAGCCTCTGCAGAAGCGGTCCAGGCAATATTTTCGCTGTTTTTCAGCAGCACCTGGCCGAGCAGTTCACAGCGGCGAAGCGCCTTTTCGGTCATTGCCTTGTAGTCCAGCTCGTGAACATAATTGCTCTCCAGTGCGCTCAGCGTCCGCAGCAGCATTTCCGGACGTATGCCTTCGTGCCGCTCGGCCGCACTCTCGCCGCAGCTGCTGTCGTTGAGCGATAACTCAATGGCCGCCAGTTCCGTCATTCTTTCGGCGGCGTCTTTGTAGTCCGGATTGTCTTTGTACAGGTTCATCAGCCAGTAATACCCATGCCCATAAGCATCCATCCACTGGCCGGCCTGCTCATACTCAGCGGCACGTTCCTTGACCCATTCGATGATCCGCTGGACAAAGGGATCCTCCAGCAGCTCGCCTTTTTGCTGCTCATCCGCGGCATATTCCCGCGCCAGCAGAATCGCGGCCATTGCCCGATCAACTGTATTGACATCCGGGATTTCCGCGGCGGCAGTCTGGGCCTCCAATTCCCGAAGCGTCTGGATTTGTTCATCCCAGGCCTTTTGCCGTTCGGTTTGTCGATAAGCCTCCAGCCGATCGTGCCATTCGAGTAAGAGCCGAACCTGTTGGGCCTGATCCTCGGTTATCCGGCCCTCGTCAAGTACCGCTTTGGCGCCCTCAAAGTCGCCGCGTTGTATCCGCTCGACGGCGTCCAGAACCACGGCACTGACCGTTGCGGATTCGCCCGCTTGATCCCTGTTGGCGGTCGAAGAACTCTCGTATCCGTTTAGCTCTTCATCCGGCTTACAGCCCGAAAAAACCGGCAGCGCCGCGGCCAGTAATAAAACAAGGAGATAACGAACTCTCAAATTATGCCTGTTTGTTTTCAAAACAATCACTCCGATCCAACATAAAAGAAGACGACAGGACGGCCCTTAAGGCCGCCCCGCCGAAATCAAAAGCGTCGTCTTTGACAACGATGTGTTTTTCGAACCACCGAGCAGCCTGTTAACGGCATTCGGCGGCCTTGCCGGCACATCCCAGCACATGCAGCTTGTGTTTAACCATCTCGGTAATAGCTTCACGGCCGGGGCCGAGATATTTGCGCGGATCAAACTCTGCGGGTTTCGTCCAGAACACCTCGCGAATCTTAGCCGTCAACGCCATCCGCAAATCGGTGTCAATGTTGACTTTGCAAACCGCCATCTTGGCCGCTTTGCTGATGGCCTCTTCGGGCACGCCCTTTGCATCGGGCATCTGGCCGCCGTACTTGTTGATCAAATCCTTGAACTCTTTGGGCACGCTGCTGGAACCGTGCATGACCAAGGGAAAGCCGGGCAGTTTGGCCTGAATTTTCTCAATCACATCAAAGGCCAGTTTTGGTTCGCTCTTAAATTTGTAAGCACCGTGGCTGGTGCCAATGGCCACCGCCAGCGAATCCACCCCCGTCCTCTCGACAAACTCGACTGCCTGGTCGGGATCGGTCAGATGCGCCATCACATCATCGACGCCCTGCACATGCTCTTCAATACCACCCAGTTGACCCAATTCGGCTTCGACCACCACACCACGGGCATGGGCATAGTCCACCACCTGCTTAGTCACCCTGATATTCTCCTCAAAAGGCGCATGCGAGGCGTCAATCATCACGGAGGTAAACCCGTCATCAACGCACTGCTTGCACAACTCAAACGAATCCCCGTGATCCAAGTGCATGACGATCGGAATGTCCGGATTTTCGGTCACCGCTACATCAATAATCGCACGCAGATAGCTCATCTTGGCATACTGACGGGCACCCTTGCTGATTTGAAGAATCAACGGCGCCTGCTCCTGTACCACAGCGTTAACGATCCCCTGCGTGATTTCCATATTGTTGACATTGAACGCACCGATGGCATACCCGTTCTTGTAGGCCATCTCAAACATTTTTTTAGTCGTTACCAGAGCCATACATTCTCCTAACGTTTAAGGAACATTAATACATTACGATACGACACACCTGCTGTTTCGCTTCCTGCAGCCGAAAACACCATAGTTATTGCCTGACAGCTGTCAGTACTCTTGCACCGCACCGGTCAATCCCGTGTACCGCCGCGAGCCAATAGTCAGTTCATCCACACCTTCCGGCCAGATGCTAAACATCACCATATTGCGTTTGAGCGATTCGTCGATCGAAAAACTAAACGCGTAAAACATCCGGTGATACTGGCGGACAATAGTCAAGTCGCTTCGAACATTATGGCCGAAGTCAAAGTTGTATTCCTGCGAGAACGTGGCCGTGTAACGCGGCGTCAGCCGCCACGTAATCGCCCCAATAACCGAATGCGACCCGCGTTCATGAATATCACTGTCACCGTCGCCGTTGGTATCGATATCCAGCCACAGCGGACGCAGGTAACGGCTGCCCACATAATAACTGATGTCCGGATGCACATAGCGGCTCACCCCGACATTCATCTGCTGCAGCTGCCCGGCCTGCAAATCATAGTTGGCATCGCTCAACAGCGTGAACGTTTCCGAAATACGCCATTCGTAGTCAGCATTCAGCGTATCCCGCACGATGCCGTAATAGGCATGGTCGCGACGCTGCAAAAACGGAATCGACGGATGATGGTACACAAACCAACCCGGCCCGTACGACCGCGCCGGCCCGATGGATGAGTCGGCCCCGTCCCCGACCCATGTGCCATTGACATCCAGCCGCATCCAATCGACGGTATACCGATTGTTCTCACTGCCGCGATGCGTCTGCCACCGCTGAACTGCTCCGACGTGAACATAGTCGCGCATCTCAATCGTCGAATCGCTGGCCTGATACACTGCCGTTTCAAAATACGGCGTTACCACATGCCGCAGCCCGTGAACATCCCACAGCGCCGACCGTATCGTCGGGTCTTCTTTCCAGAACATCGTCGAGCCGCGCACACCTGTTTCACCCAGAAAAACATTGTCCTCACGATCCC
>JAAYQH010000383.1 GCA_012519365.1 Planctomycetota bacterium
CGCCCTGCCCCGGTGACCCTTCTCGATGCGAACTTGCACGCCAACCGAGCTTATCGTTCCAATCTGACAACAGCGAACCGGCTGGATCGTGCTTGCTCAGCGAAAACCCCTGGCCGTCGGTCAGCGGATACCATCCATCATCGTATTCAAACCGATGAATGACGCTGCCCCCTGCATCCTGAAGGATCAACTCCTCACCGCTGTTGGACAATTGTCCGTCATAGCCGCCAACCACCGTCACCCCCTCTGGAACCATAAAACGGGTGGAAAATGCCGCCGGATTTTTGGCCAAAATCACATATCCGCCTGCCGGCAGCCAAAACCCCTCGGGAAACGTATAATAAATCCCTTCAGTAAATGCCACGCCGCCCAGCGACAGCGGCTCAGTTCCGATGTGGGTCAGTTCCACATATTCATAGACCTGCGGATCAATCCCCGACACCTCGATCGGCGCAGGATTATACATCAATTCCGTAATCCGCAGATACCGCTGGGCATCGCTCGGATTAGCCTGCAAGGGTTTTGACGCAACGGTTCGCAACTGCGTATCATAAAGTGTCAGCGTGCCGCCCCATCGGGACAAACGCCCTGTGTAATTGCCCTGCACAAACCGGTGCTCACCGCCGCGCGGCGAGCGGATGCGATTGCGAAACGCAATGGCATTGGGTGTGACATACAGGGTTCCCCCTGTCGGAATTACTGTCCCTCCGGCAAAGGTGTGCGAAACTCCGCCGCCATCTAATATCCACCCGCTGATATCAGCAGCAAAGGCGTTGGGGTTGCAGATCTCAATGTAATCTTCTTCGCGATTGCCCGAGTCGAGATTGGTTTCAATGGCCCCGATCGTAATCGAAAACTGTTCGGGCTGCGCAGGGGGAATCCCTGCCGGGTCATCCGGCCAGGAAGACCCCTCGGCGTGATTGATGTATAAATGGGTTCGTCGTACCGGCAGATATTGAGTTTTGATGGCCCCAACCGCATCCCAAAAGGCAGGACTGTCAAGTTCCTGGGCCACCCACGCCGCCAGTTCATCGATCCGACGCTCGTAACGCAACTGCTCGATTGGCGTCCCCGGCGACTGCAAAAGCCTATCCATTAAGGTCCGCAGACGCCGCAGATACATTTGTCGCGACACTGGATCTGAAAATACCGCATCAAACAAACGATTCCACTGATAATCGTTCTTTTGGTGGTTTTTACTGCCGAAAAACGGGTGGCTCGGCGACCGAACCGGATCATTCGGCCAGTCTTGATCGGCGATTATCCCCTCAATCCCATTATTGAGGCCAAACGTCAGATCCTTATCCCACGGAATAAACATCCATTCGCCGGTGTTGTTGGTATCTTGATAAAAAAAGTAGTTTTTATGAGTATGGTCGTTTTCGTGAATGAGAACCGACGCCGCCAGATAACTGATGACCGCCGGCAAATTGACATGATCAAACAAAAAAACACCTCGTTCAGGGTTGTCTGGTGCGATGCCGGCCGCAAAAGCCCTCAAATCACTGTCATCTTCATCAAGCCTTGTGATTTTGCGTACAGACGGGCTTTGTTCACCTGACAGATCGGCGTTCAGATCCGTGTACATCTTGTAGTAGGCACCGGTATCATCCAGCCCCACACGCCGCAGCATATGCCGGTCAGGCTGCTCCACAAGCAACCGCACCATCGGCTCGCTGTTATTGCGAATCACACGCAGCGGAAAGGCGATACTGCTCGGTACACCCGCCTCGGTGTACGTTTCAAACGATAACGGCGGACGGATAAATGTGATATCCGCCCCCTGACCGTTGAGGTTGATTTCATCGACGCGATCAAACCGTGGATGAAACAGGAACTTTTCGCCGTCGTTAAAATCAATTTTCCGGCTGCCGGTACTTGCGGCATAAAAACCGCCGCGTAAACGAATGAACACGTTATCATAAAACTCGTCCATATAAAAGACCGAACAGCGGGTCCCTGTCTCTGTGCCCTCGGCGGCAGTATCCCGCACAAAATAATACAGCGTCTGCAAAGGCGGCTGAACCGACGGATCGCGAACCACCGTGCCAAAGTATTCCGGTGAATTGTTCGGCAGCAAAAACGCCGGATTGCGTGTCGCCATACCCTGAGCATCCGCAGCCCGTACATACCAGCGCACCATCTGGCCGGCCTGGTAAGCCGACGCGGGAATGACGGCGGTATAAACAGCATCACCCGCCGCCGCATCGGCGCCCTGCCCGTCGTCGCTCATCGAGACGGCAATTTCCTCGCCGAACCCAATACGATAGATCATCTCTACCTGCTCTACAGGCGTGCCGGCAGCGTCAACGTTCGCGGTAATAACCAAATCCTCGTTTTCGGTCGGCGTAACGGGGTTGCGCGTTACATCGCGAATAATCGGCCCAAGGGTCATCTGTCCGACCGTATTCCGAGCACCGGGCGTGGGTTCCTGAAAATACGCCTCCATCAATGACGTAACCGCGACCGCCCGTTCACGCTGAGCGGTCAAACGGGGCAAAATCAATAAATCCAAGCTGTGTGTTCCACGATTCAGGCCGTGTATCGCCAGTACATTGACCCCCTTGCGCAGCGATTCGACCGCCTCCGGTGACACCGAAAACGCATGGTATTGATCTGCGTCCTGCGACCCCAGCGCTTGGCTGTTCCACGACACAACCGGCGGCGCATTGGCAGAGGCAGCGAACACGCCGTTCAGATAGGCAACAAAGCCGTCATCATACATCATCCACAACGTCAACTCTTCAAGCCCGACCAGGTCGTCGGCCACAAAAGGCACACGAATGTACACCGAGGTATTCTTGCCGTACAAATCCGCTGCAACATCCAAACCAATCAATGATTCGTAGCCGGTTTGCCGTTCATACCCCACGCCCGTCGTCCCCGTCAGCCAATCAACCGGCTCAAACTCAAGGGCCGTCCAACTTTGCCCCAAACTCCCATCGGTAGGCACTTTGGCATAGGCTTCAGCGCCGGCCGGAACAAGTTCAACCGTCCCTGAAGGCCGACCCTCCGGAGCGGCCAGCCCATATGAAATACCGCCGTATTGAGCCGGATAAGCGAACTCGTGAACCACTGTTTGGCCGTCCGGAGCGACCAGCGCCAAATAATCCGGACTGCTGGAAATGCTGAAGTTGGTATGATACGGCTCGCCGAACGTTCGGCGATTCTTGCCGGACGCGAAGATCACCGAAAACGCCTGCGGTCCCAGCTCTAAAGACGGGATTTGCCAGCGTGTCAGATTGTCCGGTTTGTCGGTTAAATACCATCCCTCCAGATTGATGGTCTGGCCGGTTGGATTGCACAATTCGATCCAATCCGATGAGTCGCCGTCTTCGTCCGCAATTTCATTATCAGCCAGCGGAAATTTGGCCCGATTGACCGCCAGAAATTCGCTGATCACCGCTTGCGGACCGGTCCGATACCAGCCTTCAGCCAACAGGGCAAAATCCCTCAGATTAACCCCATCGTTTCGGCCGTCCACATCCGGCACACTGACCAGCGGCGAATCGGTCTGAAGCCAACAGCCGGCCAGCACCGTTAAATCTTCGATATCCACCCGACAATCCGCGCTCAAATCACCCCTCGGACATAAGGACTTGGCCACATACACCCGCAGCGTATCGCTGACAGAATGATGCTCGGTCGAGGCAGTCAATGAAAAAACATAAACCCCGCTCGTCGCGGGAAAATAAACCACAGGGTCTGCCGCAAAACGGCTCGGCGAAAAAACCACATCTCCGTCGGATACCCCCTCCGGAAACGACAGGACCGTCCATTCAAGGATTAGCGGTTCATCGCTTCTCAACACCACCTGACCGGCCAACTGCGTCTGATTAAAGGGCAGCACAACCACCTGATCGGCCCCGGCGTTGACCTTCGGTGGCCAGCCCCCTTCCGGCATGCTGATCAGTTCCACTTCAGCAATTTGCATACTATTGGCCGCAGCGGGGTTTCGGACCGCAGTAAACAACACCTGATAATGCAAATACGGCGTCGCGTTGGAAAACTCAATCGGTGTGGCATTGGGTGTAAAGCGAGGCCAGGGGGTCTGCTGCTTAAAATCCAAAATCTCACCGCTTGCGATCAGCGTATAAGGCCCATTGATACTCGCATTGGAACCGTACAGCTCAAAAGCTGCCGGATCCCGCTCAGGAGCATCATTGGCGGTCGTTAGCCGAAGGCCGACCACAGGAGATTCGGAGCGGCTCGGCGTAACACAAAAGCCGGCCGGTCCCTGCTTACCGTCAAAATGCAGATACTTGGTGTTTACATCGTCATCAATCGCGTTGGGAGGGCTTTCTTTCCACGGCCAATTGCCATTGTTTGGAATCCCGACGACAGGGTCGCCCGCCTGGGTGATATCGTCCTCGGCGGCTTGCAGTAAAGCCGGCGAAAAAACCAAACAAATGCACG
>JAAYQH010000384.1 GCA_012519365.1 Planctomycetota bacterium
GCCGTTGCTGACTTACGCCGCCCGCGCCCGAGAAGCCTTCAATGATGTGCCGATTGTGCTGGGTGGTCTGGAGGCCAGTCTGCGGCGGCTGGTGCATTACGATTACATTGAAGATCGGCTCAAACGCTCTGTGCTGATTGATGCCAAGGCCGATCTGCTTGTCCACGGTATGGGCGAGCGGGCGACGTTGGAGGTGGCCCGACGACTGGCGGCAGGGGACAGCATCGACTCCATGGGCGATATTCCCGGCCTGGCCTATCGCGTGGTTCGCGGCATTTGTCCGCCGGCCAATGCGGTCGTGCTGCCGGGCCGAGAGACCCTTGAGGCGGACCCTGAGCGCTTTATGGAGTTTCAACTGACCTATCAGCGGCAAGCTCATCCCGGCGGAACGCCTGTTATCCAGGACCAGGCGCCGGGGCTTGTCGTTGTCAATCCGCCTGCCGAGCCGCTAAGCCAGGCGGAATTGGATATCTTGTACAGTCTGCCCTTTACCCGCAATGCCCATCCGATGTATGATCGTCTGGGCGGTATCGCGGCGCTGGAGCCGGTGCGGTTCAGCATTACCACGCATCGGGGATGTTTTGGCGGATGCAGTTTTTGTGCGATTTATTTTCATCAGGGCAAACAAATCGCCTCACGTTCCGAGGACGGCATTTTGACCGAGGCGGAATGTCTGGCGGCCCACAAGGATTTTAAGGGTACTCTTTCCGACATTGGCGGCCCGACGGCCAACATGTACGGTATGTCGTGTCCGGACGCGGCCCAGTGCCGTCGTGAGAGTTGTCTGTTTCCTTCGCCGTGCGCGAAATTGCCCGCCGACCACGCCCGAATGCTCGGCCTGCTCGATCGGGTATTGGGCTGGCAGCAGAGACAAAAACGCAAGATTCACACCACCATTGCCTCCGGCATCCGCCATGATCTGGCCCTGAAAAGCCGAGATTATATGGAACTGCTGGCTGGCTATTTTGTCGGGGGCCATCTGAAAGTCGCGCCGGAGCATTACTGTCCGCATGTGCTGCATCTGATGCACAAGCCCGGCTTTGAGGTCTTTGAGGAATTTGAGGCACGCTTTGCTGAGGCGTCGGCCCGTGCGGGCAAGCAGCAATATCTTGTGCCGTATTTTATCAGTGCCCATCCGGGTTGTTCGAATGAAGATGCCCTCAAACTGACGGAGTATTTGATCTTGCGCAACTGGCGACCGCGGCAAGTGCAGGATTTTGTTCCGTCGCCGCTTTCGCTTTCCACGGCGATGTACGTCTCCGGGCGTTCGCCCGCAGGCAATCGCATCGTGGTCCCCAAAGGCCGAGCCGATAAAAAACTTCAATTGGCGTTGCTGCACTACTGGGACAAACGCAATGCGCGACAGATTGAACACTATTTGACCGCTCGGGGCCGGCGTAAGCTGCTGGCTCAAATCCGCCGCGCTCAGGCCGACGCACAGCGCAATCGTTAAATAGTGCCGATAAGAAGGCTGTCGTTTTTCCGGTGGCGAAGGGGTGCGTATTGGTGCTGGTATTATATCGTGCTGCTGTGTATGATGGTCTTTGAAGAGGCCGTGGAGTATTCAAATGTCAATGCTGTTGAATTGGAAAGGTGCAGGATGAAGATTCAGACTGTCTGTGCAGGATGTGTGGGGGCGCTGATGGCGGTCTTTGGTGCCGGCGGCTGTGCCCGTGCGATAGAATTATCTTACCATAACCCCGTCTGGGACGGCTATTTGGCTGATCCGCAGGTGCTGTGTGTGGACGGCGTTTATTATGCCTACGGCACCGGCCCGGCCGATGAGAACGGCAGGCAGTTTCCTGTGCTGCGGTCGGATGACTTTGTCAACTGGACGTATATCGGCGGAGCGCTGGAGTCGGTTGCCGATCCGGCGATTCGGGATTATTGGGCGCCGGAAGTGGCCTATCGCGACGGCACGTTTTATCTGTATTACGCAGGAGATCAGAAAATGCGAGTGGCCGTGTCTGACCGACCCGAAGGGCCATTTAAGGATACCGGTCGACTGCTGTTTCCCGATGAGCCGTTTTCTATAGACGGTCACCCGTTTTTTGATCCGGTCAGCCAGCAGTGGTATTTGTTTTTTGCCAAAGACTTTTTTGATCAGCGTGTCGGCACGGCGTTGGCGGTGGTACGGCTGGGAGACGATATGGTTTCCACGGTCGGGCCGGTCAAGACCGTCTTGCGGGCGTTTGCCGATTGGCAGATTTACGAGCGCAACCGGACGCTGTATGGCCGGCTGTGGGAGGCCTGGCATACGGTCGAAGGGCCCTATATCGTCTATCGCGACGGTACGTATTATTGCTTTTACTCCGGCGGTAACTGGCAGACGCCAGGCTACGGTGTAGGCTGTGCCATTGCGAAGGAGGTCACCGGTCCCTACCACGACCCGTGGAGCAAAGACAAGGCCTCGGTCATCAGCACCATCCCGAACAAACTGATCGGCCCGGGGCACAACTCGGTTATTCTCGCACCCGACAACGAAACCTATTTCATGGCTTACCATTCCTGGAATGCCGAACGCACCAAACGTCAGATGTGTCTTGACCCGATTGTCTGGACACAAAACGGCCCGTACGTCTGGAATCCATCCCGAGGCCCAAAGACGGTTCGTCTGCCGCTTTCAGCAGCCGGCGATAAATGATGCCGATGGGACAGGCCGACCGGTTGTCAATGCCTTACGGTTCAACGACGACTGGTTGGCCTTTGACGGTTAAGGCGATGACGGTATTAATTGCATCCGGCGCTGCAGAGGGTATCTCAATGATTACTTCGCTGCCGCGACGGGAGGGGGTCAGGGTTTTCCCATCGGCCAGAAGGGTCGCTTTCAGCACGTCATTTTTCAACCCGCTGAGGGTTAATTTGCCGTTGGCGGGCCAGTCAAAGACGTGCAGATACAGCCGTGTATCAGCACCGTCGGGCTTTTGGGTGCAGCGTCCCCACGTCAGATTCGCAAACGGACTGGCGGAGGTGCCGTAAATCGACTCGCTGTTGACCTGCATCCACCGGCCGATAGCCTGCATCCGTTCAATGCTTTCGACCGGAACCGAACCGTCGGCCCTGGGGCCGATGTTCAGCAGATAGTTGCCGCCTTTGCTGGCGATGTCCGCCAGATTGCGAATGAGCGTCTCGGCGGATTTCCACGCGTGGTCATGCTCGCTGTAGCCCCATGTGGTGTTCATGGTCATACACGTTTCCCAATCCACGCCGGGCATGCCGGTAGGGGGGATATGCTGTTCGGGTGTGATAAAATCGGCATAAATCGGATCAACCTGCATCGCATACCCATCGGTTCCCATGCTCACCCAGCCGGCCTGCGGAATGCGAAACAGACGGTTGTTCATAATAATATGCGGCTGCCTGATACGCACTGCGTCCATCAGATCAAACGCCCGCCAGGCGGTCTGCCCCTGAAAATCCTGAGCGCTGTAGTCCCACCACATTATGTCGATCGGGCCGTAGTTGGAGACCAGCTCGTCCACCTGCGCGTGCAGGTACTGGAGATAGGCGTTATGGTTTCGCGGCCGCTCAAGCGGTGTGCCTTTTAGCGGATGCGGCAGTTGATTGGACAGCGTAAAATCGTACTCCGGATGATGCCAGTCGATCACCGAGTGATAAAAACCGACCCGCAGTCCGGCGTTTCGGGCCGCATCCACAATCTCCCGCACCAGGTCGCGGCCGAGAACCGCTCCGGCGTTAAAATCCCCCACCTTCGAGTCGTGCAGGGCAAATCCGTCGTGATGTTTGGTGGTAAACACGATATAGCGGCAGCCGGCGGCCTTGGCCAGTTGAGCCCATTCGGTTGCAAAGTCTGCCGACGGCTTAAACAGGGGTATCGCTCGTTCGGCATAGGTGTTTGTATCTGCTCGGACACGCTGCTGAATCCATTCCATCCCGCCGCGTGTGCCGACGGGTTTTCCTTCCCAGGTCCCGGCCAGGCCGGAATACAAGCCCCAGTGGACGAACATCCCGAATCGTGCCTCACGCCACCACCGCATCCGCTGCTCGCGATGTTCCAGCGCCCAGACGGTCGCTTCGGGTA
>JAAYQH010000385.1 GCA_012519365.1 Planctomycetota bacterium
GCCCGGTATTATACACAGTCCTCAGCGTTCTGGAGACCGACGGCCGCAAACTGGATCAGGTTCGCACACCGTTCGGCATTCGCACATTTCGATTTGATCCGAACAAGGGGTTTTTCCTGAACGGCGAAAGCATGAAGATCAAAGGTGTCTGTGTTCATCACGATGCCGGACCTGTCGGCGCGGCAGTTCCGCCCGGGATGTGGCGCCGCCGCCTTGAGCGGCTCAGAGAAATCGGCTGCAACGCCATTCGAATGAGCCATAATCCCTCAGATGCCGCGTTGCTGGATTTGTGCGACCAAATGGGATTTTTGGTCATGGCCGAGGCATTTGATGAATTTACGCCGCCCAAGCGCAAATGGGTTGAAGGCTGGAATGTCGGCACTCCTTCTCTGAAAGGATACGGCCAGGTCTTTGAACAGTGGGCGATCCGCGATATTCAGGATATGGTCATCCGTGATCGAAATCACCCGAGCATTATCTTCTGGAGCGTCGGCAATGAGATTGATTACCCCAACGACCCCTTTTCGCATCCGGTCTTGGGCGGTGAATACAAGCCGACTCAGCCGCCGGCTGATGATATGGTTCGCCACGGCAGGCCGTTGGTCGAAGCAGTCAAAAAACTCGACTCAACCCGACCGGTCACGGCGGCGTTGGCCGATGTGGCAATGTCGGATGCGGTCGGTTTTGCGGACTTGTTCGATGTGGTCGGCTACAATTATCAGGAACAGCGTTATGCCGAGGATCACGCCAAATATCCCAATCGGGTCATTTACGGCAGCGAAAACGGCAAAAACTATGACGCCTGGCGGGCGGTAAAAGAGAACGATTTTATCGCAGCGCAATTTTTATGGGTGGGGTTTGATTTTCTCGGTGAAGCAGGCGGCTGGCCGATACGCTGCTCGCAGGCGGGGCTGTTTGACCTGTGCGGTTTCAAAAAACCCATCGGCTGGTTCCGTCAGGCACTCTGGGCAAAAGAGCCGATGATTTATTTGGCGGCAAGCCCCCTCTCCCCAGGGCAAACCGCCTTGCGGCGCAACCTTGAACGCGGCCTGCAGTCGCATTGGAACTGGTCTGAAGGACAGACGCTACGTGTTATTGCTTATAGCAATTGCCCGCAGGCAGAGCTGTTCCTCAACGGCCAATCGCTCGGACAGGCAACGCCGCTGCCGCGGTTGGGGCCGGTGTGTGTGTGGGAGGTGCCTTTTAGTGCCGGTCAGCTAAAGGTGGTCGGCCAGCAGGACGGCAAGAATGTCTGTGAATACAGCCTTATAACCGCCGGAAAACCGCAAAAACTCCAGCTAAGCCCCGATAGTCGCACACTCCGGGCCAACGGGCAGGATGTGTGTCAGATTGAATTTTCCGTTACCGACGAAAAGGGGGTTCGCGTGCCGGATGCCGATCATTTGGTTCGCTTTTACGTGTCCGGTCCGGCCCGGATTCTTGCGGTCGGCAACGGCGACCCGGCCAATCATGAGAATGAAACCGACGCCGTTCACAACGCCTGGCAGGGCCGCGGACTGGCAGTTGTTCAGGCTCTCAATGAGTCGGGGACTGTTCGTATTACGGCCTCTTCGCCCGGCCTGGAAGACAGCCGGATTCAGATTGAGATCAAGTGAGCTGTGCCTATGCGAATCATTGCCGGAACCAAACGAGGAATGAGACTGCTTTCGCCCTCGGGACGCGACACTCGGCCTATCACCGACCGCGTTAAGGAATCGCTGTTTAATATCTTGAACAATCTCGGCTTGCCCGAAGGGGCAGTGGCGGCGGATTTGTTTTGCGGTACCGGTTCGATGGGACTGGAGGCTCTCAGTCGCGGGGCTGCGTGGGTGACATTTTTTGACAAAGATCGCAATGTCATTGAGATTCTGAAAAAAAACATCACCCGGACGGGTTTCGATCGGCAGTCTCGTGCGATTGTGGCCAATATCCTCTCGGTCGGGGCAGCGCCGACAGCTGAGCACGGGCTGTACGATCTGGTGTTTGTTGATCCGCCGTATGCGATGAGCACACACTCCGGCCAGGGCTCCAGAATGGCCGACCTGATGGCGTTGATTGGCGCGCAAGTTAAACCCGATGCCGTGGTTGTTTTGCGTACACATCAGGATGCGTTAACGTGCGATGCATACGGGGACCTGGTCGCTTTTGACACGCGTCGATGGGGTGCGATGAAAGTGGTGCTCTATCGGAAAAAAAATGCGGATCATATCGTTACAGAGTAACGAACCGTGCCGGAATGGCGCGCGGCATCCTGTTTTGTTTTTGCTTTTTGAGTTGGTGCAAAACCGACTATTCCAATAAGGCAGCGTTATTAGAATCCGTTTGCGTTATTCGCTATAATATGAAAACCAATCCCCCCTCTATAAAAACACACCCCAAAGGACATGAATCACACGATAAACGGATCGTCCCCTTTTCGCGATCCTCATGTCCTTCAGGGTGATTATCGTTTACATCAAAGCCTTGTTCATCCAATAATAGACTTCGTTGAATCGCAGTTCTTTCTTGAAGTCGCGAATATCGGTTGTCTCATCGATGGTCACCGCTTCGATGCCGGCGATATCGGCAAAATCTTCCAGATGTTCACGGGTCAGGGCCATCGAAAAGCCCGTATGATGCGCCCCGCCGGCCAGAATCCATGCCGCCGCGGCCACCTTCAAATTGGGTTTGGGCACCCAGACCACTCGCGCCACAGGCAATTTGGGCATGTCTTTGTCCGGAGCGACAACATCGACCGTGTTGATCAGCAGCCTAAAGCGATTGCCCATATCAATCAGTGAGGCGTTCAGGCCGGCTCCGTGAGCGACGTTGAAGACCAGTCGAGCCGGATCGTCTTTGCCGCCGATGCCCAGCGGATGGGTCTCGAGTGATACTTTGCCGTCGGCGATGGACGGGCACACTTCCAGCATATGCGCGCCGAGCACCTTCATCCCTGCCGGATTCATGTGATAGGTGTAGTCTTCCATAAAGGACGTGCCGCCTTTGAGTCCTGTCGCCATCACCTTCATCGACCGTACCAACGCGGCGGTTTTCCAGTCGCCCTCGGCCCCGAAGCCATACCCGTCGGCCATCAGCCGCTGCACCGCCAGACCCGGCAACTGTGCCAGGCCGTGCAGGTCTTCAAACGTCGTTGTAAACGCCTTAAACCCGCCGTCCTCAAGAAAACGCCGCAATCCGACTTCAATGCGGGCCGCCTCGCGGACATTTTGAAGGTGTTCGCTCTTGACTTTCATATTGTACTGAGTTTCGTACTGCTTGACGAGCGCGTCAATTTGCGCATCAGTTACGGCGTTGACCACAGCGACCAGATCGCCGACGCCATAGCCGTTGACCGAATAACCGAACTGCTTTTGAGCCTCAACCTTGTCGCCCTCCGTAACCGCCACTTCCCGCATATTGTCGCCGAAGCGAGCCACTTTCATACCCTGAGCGTCATACCACGCGCAAGCCGCTCGCATCCACACATCCAGCCGCTGTTGGGCCTCGCTGTCCTGCCAATGACCGACGACCACTTTGCGATGTTTGCGAAGACGGGTGCAGATGAATCCGAATTCCCGGCCGCCGTGTGCCGACTGATTCAGATTCATAAAGTCCATATCGATGGTGTCCCATGGAATATCGCGGTTGAATTGGGTATGGAAGTGAGCAAGGGGTTTTTGCAGGATTTGCAACCCACGAATCCACATCTTGGCCGGACTGAAGGTGTGCATCCAGGCAATGACGCCGACGCAGTTCGCCGCGGTGTTGGCTTCGCTGCACAGCGTGGCGATCGCATCGGGGGTGGTCAAAACCGGCTTGAAAACAATGGTACAGGCGAATTGACCCGAATCGTTCAGCCCTTTGACGATTTTTTGCGAGTCCTCAGCCACTTGCTTGAGTGTTTCGGGGCCATACAGATGCTGGCTGCCTGTTGCGAACCAGACTTCAAATTGTTTTAGATCATTCATAAACTCCCTTTCCTAAAAAAGTTATGAGTCTGACAGTGCGATTAAACCGACTTGTTGCTCTACATTACGGTACGTAATTTGACAATCAATTTACCAAAACAAGATGACATCGACAAGTGTTTTCCATCAAAAGTTCAGATTTTCCCGCCAAATGGCTTAAAATGCTCCTCAATAGGACCCGTACCTCGGCCGTTGCACAATCGCGCACGAAAAAAGCCGGCAGCAGACCGGCTTTATGAAAGTAAAATCTTCCGTTCACGAGCGACAACACGCCGACAGTACCCACGGCTGGTTATGAACAGCCCATAGAGTTGCCGCAGTTGTAGCAGCGGTAGCAGGTGCCGTTTCGCACGCAGATACTGCCGCAAACATCGCAGGGGGGCGCGTCGTCCTGAAAGTGTTCAAACTGGCCGTTGAACTGGAGCATCAAGGACGCCTCGGCGTTGTCCTGCCCCGTTAGGGTCGAACTGACAACCTGCACAATGCGATCGGAGATCTGCTGTCCAAAGCGGTCGAGAGCCGGCTTGGCCGGTGCGGGTGCGGCGGTTTTTTTCTCAGCTGACGGACGGGGCGCGGCAGCGTCTTTGTCGCTGTTGTTCGACGATACATTCTTTTTGCCGGTTGTCTTGGCCTGATCAATTTTCCTGGCCAAATCCTGCGTCTTTTGAACCAACTCTTTGGCGGTGGCGGCGGTTTTGTTCTCAACCGCCGGGGCCGTGTAATTCGGCGTATTCTTTTCCGCATAACCAGGGATAAACTGACACCCCATCCAGCAGAAGATATAGTCGATCAGGCTCTTGGCAAAGGGGATGTTTTTGTTGCTGGTCATTCCGGCCGGTTCAAATCGGGCATGACGGAATTTATCCACCAGCGTAATCAGCGGCACGCCGTATTGCAGCGCCATCGAGACACACGTACCGACCACATCCATCAGGCCGCCGACGGTGCTGCCTTCCTTGGCCATGGTAATAAACAACTCGCCGGGCTGGCCGTCATCATAAAGCCCCACTGTCAGGTAGCCTTCATGCCCGGCCACAGAGAACTTATGCGTAATGCTCTGGCGCGTTTCAGGCAGCCGGTGACGGTAGGGACGCGGCGCAGCGGCCTCCGCGGTCTCGGCGTTTTTTTGTTTTTTCTTATCGCCAGAGGAGGTCGAGGTATTGACCGGTTGGAGCCGTTTGGAGCCGTCGCGATAAATGGCCACAGCCTTGAGTCCCAGTTTCCAGCCTTCCATATAGGCTGTCATAATCTCCTCGGCGGTGCTTTCTTTGGGCATATTAATGGTCTTGCTGATGGCACCGGACAAGAACGGCTGAACCGCAGCCATCATTCGCAGATGAGCGGTATAGTGGATATGCCGCGAGCCGTTTTTGGGCTTAAAGGCACAATCAAAGACCGACAAATGTTCAGGGCGAAGTTTCGTCGCCGTCTCGATAGTGTCGTCTTTGTCGATGGTCTCGCAAATCTCGCGAATGTCCTCGGGGCTGTAGCCAAGCCGTTCAAGAGCCATCGGTACCGTCCGATTGACCAGTTTAAGCATCCCGCCGCCGGCCAACGTTTTGTATTTGACCAGCGCGATATCCGGCTCAACACCGGTGGTATCACAGTCCATCATAAAGCCGATCGTGCCGGTCGGGGCCAGCACCGTCGTCTGGGCATTGCGAAACCCGTATTGCGTACCGGCGTCAAAGGCCTGATCCCAGGCGTTTTTGGCCGCACTGAGCAATTCATCTGGACAGTACACCTCCGGAATGTTGTAGGCATGTTCGCGGTGCATCCCAATCACATTGAGCATAGAGGCTTGGTTTTTCTCAAATTCTGAAAATGCCCCTTTGACTGCGGCCAGTTCGGCACTGACCGAGTAAGCGGTGCCGGTCATAATCGCAGTAATAGCCCCCGCCCAGGTGCGCGCCTGATCGGAATCATAAGGCATTGCCAGACTCATCATCAAAGAGCCGAGATTGGCATAGCCCAGGCCCAGCGGACGAAAACGATGACTGTTTTCGGCGATGGTTTGTTCAGGATAACTGCCATTATCGACAAGGATATCCTGGGCAATGATAAAGAGCCGAACCGCGTGTTTGAAACGCTCAACGTCAAAGCCGCCGTCCTCGGTGCGGAACTTCATCAGGTTCAGCGAGGCCAGATTGCAGGCGGAGTTGTCAATAAACATATACTCGCTGCACGGATTGGAGGCGTTGATCGGCCCGGAATTAGGGCAGGTGTGCCATTTGTTGATGGTGGTGTGGTATTGCAGCCCCGGATCGCCGCATACACGTGTTCCCTCGGCAATCAGTTCCATCAACGTCCGGGCATGGTAAGTTTCCACGGGTTTGCCTGTCGTTACGGCCACCGTCGTCCAGGGGGCGTCTTTTTCGACCGCCTCCATAAACTCATCGGTTACCCGCACCGACAGGTTGCTGTTCTGAAACATCACGCTGTTATAGGCTTCGTCAGGGCTGTAGCCTTCTTCAATCAGGGCCCAGGCCTTCTTTTCCTCTTCGGTTTTGCAGGTGATAAACTCCTTGATGTCGGGATGGCCGATTTTCAGCGACTGCATCTTGGCCGCACGGCGGGTTTTGCCGCCGGATTTAATCACCGCCGCCACCTGGTCATAAACCCGCATAAAACTTAGCGGGCCGGAGGGCTTGCCCCCGCCGGACAGTTTTTCACGACTGCTGCGAAGGGTCGAAAGATCGGTGCCGGTGCCGGAGCCATGCTTAAAGAGCATCGCCTCACTGCGGGCCAGCCGCATAATATCTTCCATCGTGTCCTCTACCGACTGGATAAAGCAGGCCGAGGCTTGAGGAAATTCATAACTGCTGGTGCAAGGGACGGCTTTTTGCTGTTTTTCATCCCAATGGTAGTTGTGTTCGCTGCCGCGGATGTCGTAGACATCATATAGCCCCACATTGAACCACACCGGCGAATTAAACAAGC
>JAAYQH010000386.1 GCA_012519365.1 Planctomycetota bacterium
AAAACACGCCCTTTCAGCGGGCCGCGTCCGTCAATCGGATTGCCCAGTCCGTCCAGTACACGACCCACAATACATTCATCCAGCGCCAGCATCCGCGGGCGATTCAGCGCCGTGACCGTATCGCCAGGCCGAATCCCGACAACGGTATCCAGCGGAAGCAAAATCAACTGCCCGCTGCGAAACCCGATGACCTCGGCCTGCACCTGACGCCCGTCGTGCAGCGCGATACAGCAAAGCTGACCCAACCCCACCTTCGGGCCGTTGCTCTCAACCGTCAGACCGCTGACATGCGTAACGATGCCCCGATGCCGCACCAGCGGCGTTCGCCTCAGAGCCGTATATAACGACTCAAAATCAACCTGTCTTGCGGATGGCTGCATTCTTATTCCGTCTGCTCCGATTCGAGCAGGGCCTGCTCGATTTGCCGCAATCGATCCTCAATCATCGACTCGACAATTCCCAATTCACTGTCAATCCGACACGCGGCCGGCCCGATCGACCAGTCCGCGACCACCTCCACCGTCGGCGGCAAACTCAATCCCTGCTCGCCGGCAGCCTGCTCAAACGCCTTTACATCATCCGGATTCAGCCGAATCGTCATCTGTTTGGCCGGCGGGGCCGACTGCAGGACCTCTGTCACGATCTGTTCAATGGCATAGTTTTTCTCGGCTGTCTCTTTGGCCAATACCCGCGCCGCGATTTCAAGACTGAGCCGTACAATCTGTTCCCGGTGGGCGGCGATCATCGAGGCATAATAATGCTCCACCACCGAGACCGCCTTACCCAGTGCGTCGCACACCTGTTCCAGCCGACGTCGCGTTTGCTCTGTCTGATCGGCCCGGGCTTTCTGACGTGCCGCCTGCTCTATCTGCTGCCGGCTCAACACCTCCACTGAGCGAAGCGGCATCTGAACCTTCAGCAATGCCTCACGTTCCATCGTCTATTCCTCCTCCTCGATAAACATCAGCTCACCCGCCTCGTTGGCTTCACGCAGCGGCAACGCCACCTGCTCCCTGGCAGCAATGACATCTTTCTTTCGCGGCTCACCCATCAGCGAGGCCTCTTCTTCAATCATTTCCTTCATCCGTTCAGAGATATTGGACATGATCTTGTCATGAACATTCGGCTCGGCCCCATGCAGTGCCTTGGCCAAAACCGCCGGCTCCACGCTCCGCAGGGCCTGCTGCAGCGACCGATCCTCAATCTTGACAATATCCTCCCACGTTACCATCAGCGAACGCACCAGGGTCGCGATTTCTCCGTCGCGATTTTGAATCACCCCCAGCAAAGCGTCGCGTTTGTCTTTTTCCAGGCCGCTTAATACAATGGCCACACGCCGCAGCGAATCTCGCGACAAATTCTCATTGACCGGCGTGCTTTGTTCGGAATTCATTTCCATCAGTCGTTTGCAGATCACCTCGCCGATACGGTGGATCGTTTTAGGCAACACATCGCTCGGCTGGGTCATCCGCCATATCGTTTGCTGACATTTTTCTTCATCCAGCCGCATCAACACCTCGGTCGTCAGGCGCGAAGGAAGCGACGAGAGCACCACAGCGATCACCTGAGGCGGCTCATCGGCCAGCGCCGCGGCCAATTGAGCCGGCCAGGCCGACGACAACGCCAAAAACGGATCTCTTTCTATCATCGCATCTTTAATGCGTCGCTGCATCTCGACAGCCTTTTCCTTGGTGCCTACCGTCCCCTGAAGCAGGGAATTGACAAAACTTTTCACATGAAGCGAACCGCTTTGACTGCGCGTCAGTTCGTTATAAAACTCTCGAGCCGCCTGTGCCGAAAGTTCCTCATCATATTCCTTTCGTGCATCCAGATGCGACAGTTCCATCGCAATTTTTTGAATGATCTCCTGCGGCAAATCTTTCAACATCTCCATCGCTGTAGACGCGTCCAGCATTGTCAGCAGCATTGCCGCTTTTTGAATCCCCTTCACTGCCATCAGCGGTCCTCCGTCAGCCAGGACGCGAACAACTGCCGCACCTGTTCAGGGTTCTCATGAAGTTGCTTGCTGATATGCTGACGAATCGCTTCGACGGTTTGCCCCTCGGCCCCGGCCGGCAGCATCCCAGCAGCACCGACAGCCAGTGCCTTGTCCCCGGCGGCCTTTTGACCGGCCGCCCTCCGTCCGGCTCCGGTCACAATCTTCAAGGCCAGCAGCGCACAAAGAGCCATCACGCCCAGCGACGACTGCCGCACCAGTTCCATATAGCGATCCAAATGTTCATACCACAGGCCCGATTCCTGCACCACCGCCGCCGGCCGAATGAATGACACATGCTTGACCGTCAAATGCTCATCCGTAAGCAGCTCAGGCCCGATCGCGGTACGGACAATCTGTTTGACATCTTCTTCTGTCATTACCAATTCCGTGCTCGTTTCTGCCGGCCCTTCGCCCTGTCCCTGCGGCAAAACCGGTCGGCTC
>JAAYQH010000387.1 GCA_012519365.1 Planctomycetota bacterium
AAGGAAAACAGAGACAAGGAGAGACGTAATGAAAACAAGCGTATCAGCGTTTGCCGTATTGCTGCTGCCGTTTGCATACACTCAGGCCGAGCCTGAACAATCCGAATCCGCCCCGCCCCTGCCGACACATTGCGTCCACGGCACCAGCGGCGTCTTCATCACCCCGACTGCCTATATGGTCAACCCCGCCCCCGAAGGCGAGTTCTGGGGCAAGCCGACGATCTCGGCAACTGCCGCCTTCCTGCGCCACAAGGACTACCAATCCTTCGTCATCACCGAAAACATCCTCGGTACCATCGAACTGGGCTACGCCCTCGAACGCATTGGATTGGGCGACTGGCCGTCAGAGGTGCGCAAGGCCGGCCTGCCGCGAGTTGACAATGAAGTCTATGTCCACAATTTTAACCTTCGCTATGCGCTCATCCCCGAAGGCGGATTCGATGCAAAATGGATGCCCGCCATCACCGTCGGCTCCCATTTCAAGTGGAACGACGGCCTTTCGACCATCAACCGTCAGCTCGGCGGCGCCTGTAATCAACTCGGGGCCGACCACACCTTCGGTACGGAATTTACACTGACCGCCTCCAAAACCATCGTCGGCCTCCTGTCGAACCGCTTATTCTCTCGGCCGGGCTCCGTAACAGCGACGCCATCCACACCGGCCTGCTCGGCTTTGCCGGCGAACGCAAAACAACCATCGAAGGCAGTTCCATCTACTTTCTGACAGACCGGCTTCTGCTGGCCGCCGAATATCGCCAGAAGCCGGATCTGCTCGACCAGTGCACCGCCGGCGGCAGGCATCTGATTAAGGCCGAAAACGACTGGTGGGATATCTGCCTGGCCTACATCATCAACGCAAATACCACCATCGCAGGCGGTTATGCCAATTTCGGGAATGTCCTCAACAACCGCGAAGATAACGTCTGGGCGTTACAACTCAAATACGAATTCTAAGGCAAAAGGACTCGAAAGTATGGAAAAACAGCAAAAAGCATCATTATCCGATGTCCAGACCGTCTATGGCGGCCCGGAAGGCAAACTCTGGGAACTGCTCATGGGCCAGCAGATTCACATCGGAGGATTGACCTCCTCAATAGATTTGGCCCAAAAAGCCGCCATACAGCCCGGCAGCATGGGGGTGGACTTCTGCTGCTGCACCGGCGCAGGGATGCGATTCCTCGTGCGCTTCTGCGGTGTCGCCGCCATGACCGGCGTCGATGCGACGGAGGCTATAGTCAAACTGGGCAAAAAACGCTGTCAGGAAGAAAATTCTGACGACAGGATTCAATTTGTCCTGGCTGATGTCTGCAATAGCGGCCTTGCAGCCGACAGCGCCGACTTTGTCTGGGGCGAAGACGCATGGTGCTACGTCGAAGACAAAACAACCCTGATCGCCGAGGCCTGCCGCATCGTCCGCCCCGGCGGTACAATTGCCTTTACCGACTGGGTACTCGGCGACGTGCCGATAACCCCGGACGAATTACAGCGAACCCTGGGCTTTATGAAATTCCCGAGCCTCCAGAGCCGCAACAGATACGCCGCCTTGCTCAAGGATAACGGCTGCACCGTCACGCACACAGAAAACACCGGCCGTTTTGCCGACCACGTGGACTTGTATCTGAAAATGGTCGGGATGCAATTAACCTATGACGCCCTCAGGATTATCGGGTATGATCAGGCGATGCTCAAGGCCATCGGTGAAGAAATGACCGCCATGCACACGCTGGCACGTGAAGGCAAAATTATCCAGGGTTTGTTCGTCGCCCGAAAACAATAAGGAAATAATATTATGACTCAATGCTGCACTCAGAACGATAAACCCTCCGGCTCACGTTTTGATCGGATGATCCAGAACTGCCTGGACTATGCCTTCGCTGCCAAGGCACAAGGCAGACCCCTCGTCGGCATCCTGTGCGAATACACGCCGCGAGAGATGATTCTGGCCGCGGGGGGCGTGCCGGTGTGTCTGTGCGGCGGCTCGCTGGAAAAAATCGCCCCCGCTGAGCAGCATTTGCCGGCCGGCGTGTGCCCGCTGATTAAGTCGACCTATGGGTATCACCTGACCGACAGCAATCCGTTTCTGGCGATGGCCGATTTGATCGTGGCCGAAACCACCTGCGACGGGAAGAAGAAGATGTATGAACTGATGGCGCAGCGCCGTCCGATGCACATCCTCGAACTGCCGCAAAAGGCCAACGATGCGAATGCCCGGACGCATTGGCTGGCCGAGATGCGAAAACTCAAGGCAGAACTTGAAGATCGTCTGTCGTGTCGTATCACGGACGAGGCGCTGCGCATCGCCATCAAACGAATGAATCGCGAACGCACGCTGCGGCGGCAACTGGCCGAACAAATGAAACAAGCCGCCCCACCATGGTCAGGCCGACGCCTGCTGGACTACAAAAGCATCATCTCCGGCATCGATGAAGATCTGCAGGAATACGAGCGTCTGCTTGCAATGGCCGCTGAACGGCGTGATGCAACCCAGGCCGGCGTGCGCATGCTGCTGACGGGCGTGCCGACCGTTCACGGCGCCGAACGGGTGGTTGACTTGATCGAACAGGCCGGCGGACTGGTGGTGTGCATGGAAAACTGCACGGGCATCAAACCCCTTCTTGAGGACATCTCGGAACAGGCCGCCGATCCGGTGGAGGCTATCGCCGAAAAATATTTTCATCTGTCCTGCTCGGTAATGACACCGAACACCCGCCGGCTAGAATGGCTGGCTCGACTGGCCGAGGAGTATCGCGCCGATGGCGTGATTGAGCTAGTCTGGCAAGGGTGCCTGACGTATGACGTAGAGTCGTATCACGTTCGGCACCTGGCCGAGCGGCACGGGCTGGGGTATTTGAAAATTGTGACCGACTATTCGCCGTCAGATTCGGCGCGGCTGTCGGTTCGCATTGAAGCGCTTATTGAAACCCTGCGCGAAAGGAAACGTTGAGACGATGGCAACGATTTGTTACAGCGACCCCTGTGTTCCGGTCGAGCTGATCGCCGCCTGCGGACATACCGCCTGTCGGCCCCGCCCTGCTGCGGCGGGGTTTGCCGAAATCGAAGGCCTTTGCGCGTGGGCCGGCGCGTTTTGTGCCGCCGCCCGTCAGACCGATGCGGCCATCTTTACCACCGGCTGCGACCAAATGCGGCGGCTGTACGAGCTGCACACGACCCAATCGCCCAGGCCGGCGTTTTTGCTGAACATTCCCAAAACCACCAGCCCAACGGCTCGGGACATGCTCTGTGAGGAATTCAAACGGCTCAAACGCTTTTTGCTTGCCCTGGACGGCGGCGAATGGACGCCCGAGCGTCTGGCCGACCAAATGGCTCACCGGCCTGCCGAAACCGCCGACATTGCTGCTGCTGACACTGCCGGCGCCGACAGAGGGCTTGCCGTCATCGGCGGGCCGTTGTTTGAAGACGATTATGCAAGTCTGTGTCGTCGGATTTGCCAAAGCGGGTTATCGGTTGTTTTTGACGGCACTGAGCCGGCGTGGCCTGCGCTTCGAGTTTCGCGTCCTTTGCCGTCGGTCAAGAGCGACCCGACGGCGATGCTGGCTGAATCCTGTCTTGCCGTGCCGGCCGTCTGGAAACGTCCGGCCGGGCCGTTCTTTGATCGGCTCTGCGTGCTTATCCAC